>CALYAD010000023.1 GCA_944393415.1 uncultured Clostridia bacterium
TATAGCGGCGATAGTAATTGGAGGTATTGCGGTTCTCGGCGGAGCCGGCGCGGCGGCGTACCGCTTTGCTTCCAAAAAGAAAAAATAACTTAAGATATATTATTTATGGCAGCCTTAAAAGCAAAAAAGCTTTTGAGGCTGCCTCTTCAGTGTGTAGAAAAAGCCGATTCGCCAAAAATAATACACAAAAAGTTTTTGGTCAAAGTGCAAAGCCCCTGTTGTCCTCTGCGGAGGCGAAAAGAGCGCATAAGACTTCCATGTTTGTGCTTGTGTTTGCTGGTTTTTCGACAGCCTGAAAGAGGGAACTTTCCGAAAGCTTCCTCTTAACGCTTTTTAAGACGCTTTGATCAGGCAAACAACGCCATAACGACCGTTCCGGCGACAATGAAAAATAATCCTATCCATGCCTTCGCCGTCAGCTTTTCCTTCAAAAACACCAGGGAAAAAAGAATAGTAACCACTATACTCAGCTTATCTATCGGTACAACTACGCTCACGACGCCCGTTTGAATAGCGTTATAATAGCACAACCATGACGCCCCGGTCGTTACGCCCGACAGTAGAATAAAGAGCAGCTCCCTTTTGTTTATACCCGCAATCTGCCTGTGCTTACCTTTCGCAAAAACCAGACACCATGCAATGATCAGTACGACTCCGGTTCTTATCGCCGTTCCGAGATTGGATTCGACGTTTTCTATGCCGATCTTAGCGAATATGGAAGTCAGCGCGGCAAAAACCGCTGATATCAGCGCGTAAATCAGACAGGCCGCCGACGCATTTCCGTTGTTTTCATCCTTCGGCTTTCGTATCATTAAAAGAGTTCCCGCAAATATTGTACAGATACAGACAAGCTTTATGATCAGGTAGTTTGTCTCGTGGAAGAGTACGATCGCAAAGACGGCAGTCAGGACGGTGCTTGACTTGTCTATCGGAGCGACCGTATTCACGTCTCCGATCGCAAGCGCCCGAAAATAAAACAACCATGATATTCCCGTTGACACTCCGGATAGGATCAAAAAAAGAAAAGATCTTCCGCTGATAACGGCAATCGTTTCAGCAGAACCCACGATAAAAACAATTATCCACGAAAAAACAAGCACCACGAGCGTGCGGATTGCCGTCGCCACGTCCGAATCAGTGTTTTTTATTCCGCATTTTGCGAGTACGGAAGTTATACCCGCGAAAAGAGCCGATAAGCCGGCTGTTATTATCCACATGTTCTTTTACTCTCACATCATATTATTTTTCGGGATCAAGCCTATTATATCATAAAAATCTCCGTATGTCAAAAAAATCCTCAGCTTTTTTTACCGGCAAACCGAAGGAACACAATCTCTCCTGACAAACCGGGCAGCAGGAGCGTTTGACAACAATTTTACAAACCGGTTCGGTTGCTTTGATTTTCGCTCGGTGCTTGCGGAATAGGGTGACAATATTAAAATCTTATGTATATGTTTTCGTCAAATTGGAATACAAATTTCCATGCCGTAACGCTATAGTTTGCGGACAATTACTATTGACATTATCGTTTATTTATAGTATAATATACGCAGCTTTGCATATTTTTGCATGCTTTTCGTATAAGTTTTAAAATAATAATACGCCTGCTTTTTGTTTTATGTTTGTGGAAGGATGGTAAGTGCATGAAGGTTGGTCCGAGAATCTATAAGCACACGGACGGACGCTGGGAGGTCCGTTACAGAAAGGGACGGCGGCCGGACGGCAGTATTCTTTACGGCTCGGTTTATGGAGCTACATATGAGGAAGCCGAAAAACGGCGTGCGGAGATTCTGCGTGAGCTTGCCTTGAGAGCGGAAAGCGGAGACAGCGCGGTAGCCGCCGTGGACAGCAACCGGGAAATGCGTGAGTACTGTGCGTCTGTGCCCAAGGGCAAAGCCGCGTATCCGGCTCCGCTTGACGAGGATGAATTAAGTAATCTGATGCCGTACATCCGCTCCTGCGGAGCTCATCTGCGTCTTGCCGTATACCTTTCCCTGTATATGGGCGTGTCGGCCGAGGAGCTTGCGGCACTGCGGTATTCGGACATGGACCAAAATAGCGGAAAACTTCATATTTCCCGCTTTATGACAGACGCCCGGCATATGCCAGGTATTATCTCCCCCTGCGAGACCAGAACGGTCAGCATTCCGAAGGCGGTCCGGGACAGCGCGGAACTTGTTTCTCTGATCCGGGATGGCGGGAACAGATATATTCTGACCGACGCGGAAGTGCCGGTCAGAAGTCTGCGCACCGCAAAGTTCGTCTGGACAAAGCTGTTTGCCGGTTCCGGCAGCTCCAAAAAGATCACACCGGAAGTCCTTCGGGCGACCTTTATACGGCACTGCTTTGAGCGCGGTATCAACGCGGAGACCACAGCGCAGGTCACGGGGCTTGCCGCACCGGTTCTGCGGACAAAATACGGACGGTACGCGGGAGCGAATCCGGAGCTTCCGGACCGGTTGGAGCTTTCGGCTGAGGACCGGGAAGTGCGGCCGAGACAAATGAATCTCCTGATTTTCGGCGCCGGGGCACACGGTCATGCCGTATACGAAATTGCCGAGAAGCTCGGCATCTTTCAGAAAATCGCTTTTCTCGACGACCATGAGACAGGAGATCAGATCATCGGAAGAATAGAGGATTGCGAAAATTTTACTGATGAATACCCGATGTGTTTTCTTGCCGTCAGAAACAATGAATTGCGAAAAAAGCTTGCCGAACGGGTTGCGAAGGCGGGATTCATTACACCGCGGCTTATCAGCCCCGAAACATCCGTCGCGAGAGGGATTCATATCGGCTGCGGCACGATTATTATGCCGCAGGCGACCGTCAACAACGGGGCGACAATCGGAGATTTCTGCATTGTGGAAAGCAACGCTCTGATCGGCTTTCACGCGGCTGTTGAAAACTACGCGCACTGCGATTGTGCTTCCGTGGTCATGAAGGACTGCGTTGTGCGTGAGCTGGAAACCGTCGAAAGCGGCGAAATCGTAAAAGAAAAACGCTCCTGAATCCGAACCTCCCTGCGCGGTATGTCACGGAAGAGACTCCACGGCGGTGGATGATCATATGATTGTTCCGTCCGGAACAGAGATCAGGAAAGGGCATTTCCGTAATGACGGCTCCCTTGACGTAAAACGTTCCGAGGTGGTACTTATTGTTTTATAATGTAATATGAAATTGTTCATAGATGAAAATTCCTTTTTCCCTCCGATTTTGTCACGGAAATGACACACCAATCTGTTGGCATGTCTGTTTGCAATATAATTTGCGTTCAGGCGGCTTCATCGATACCCCGGAAGACCGGCTGCTGCCGATATATGCGAGCTGTTCGGGGCAGGACGATAGCGCCGCTCGCCGGACTTGTTTCTAAAAAAATTGAGCCTTCACTTCAGTTAGTGGAGGCTTTTTTATTTATTTTCGTCGGTGTACCCGATACTCTTGTATGGCGCGCTCTCCTTCAGGAACCAAAGAGATCATAGGAGAAGAAATGCTTGATGAAAAACCAAGCGGAGTAGTATTCGCAAAATGTCCCGATGGGGACAGAATAATACTTTGTGACAGTGGTAATGTTATTCGATTCAGTCATCAACAACCTGTTGATAGAGGAATGGACTAATTTAGCACAGTTTGTTGTCGACGCTATCAATGAATAAACGTATCGACATTTCGGAACAAGCAGCCTGTATCCAATCCAATGTTTCTATATACTTCATATTAATTCCCCCATGTCGCCAGCGGCGGCTAAAAAAACCGTTTTGATCGGTTTTTCCGTTTTAATAGGTTTTTAATATATACGAAAAATTTTCGTGTTTTGCCCCGCAAAATAAAAAACGTTCAGTTTTTTAGAGACCTTACATTCGTTCTATTCGTTTGTCATAGCAATCTAATTTCTGTTTTGTTTATCTTCATGCCAAACAATATTATATTCACTCATATATTTTTTGCACGCATCAATACTTGAAAAGCAATCGTCCGCAACAACCTCCAAACTTTCGTTACAGTGAAAAATATAGTAGGCATCGTCGTTTTCATACTTGCAAACTGCAAGATATGAAACTTTTTGTGCTATTGTTCCTCCGGAATAAAAAACGGGAGGGAAAACACCTTTATCAGTATAAAACAAAACCTCAGCACCGTCAAGCTCATGTGGAAATGTATATGATGGAGAATAAACAAAACGAGTGTCAAGGTCTATTATATAAGCAGCATATCCATCCGAGTAGGGCAATTCTTTATATCCGAGTTTCATGCAAAATGCAGATACGAACTTTTCCTCGCTATTCTGCGCTAAAATATCATCAACAATAGATTTCAGTTCATCTGAGGATAATTCTTTTCCAATAAGGCGTTTATCGCCATATACTGACTCAATTCCGATTATCATATACCCTATCCTTTCATCTTAGTTTCTATTGTGCATAATTTATCCACGACCGCCTCGGCGTGCGTGCAAATGCCTTAGTCCGGTCTAAGGCGATTTTGTCATTACTGACAGTATATCATAAAATTGCGGTTTCTTCAAGCTTTTTCCGTTAGAAATTATATGCCGCCGAAAATATACTATCAAAATTATTCCATCTCAAAATTTTAAAACTTTGCATAAAAGACCATTAGTTACAAACAATATCTACATCGACCAATTTTATTTGATCTTTGTTTCCGGTTATGAAAAACAACCGACTCCGCGGGAGCTGACCCCGGACATTAATATATCATAGAAAATTAAATTCATTTAAGAAAGGAATAATATAATGAAAGCCACCGGTATAGTAAGACGTATTGACGATCTCGGAAGAGTCGTTATTCCTAAGGAAATAAGAAGAACAATGAGGATACGCGAGGGTGACCCGCTTGAAATATATACTGATCGCGAGGGCGAGGTGATATTCAAGAAATATTCTCCTATAGGAGAGCTCAACAGCTTCGCGTCCCAGTATGCTGAGACACTTCATAAGACCTGTGATATCTCAGTCATAATAACAGACAGAGACGCAGTCATTGCCTGCGCCGGAGTTCCGCGCAAGGATTACGGCGAAAAGCGCATCTCGGCAGACCTCGAAAAAATAACTGACAACCGTTCGTTTTATCGCTACATGCCCGGAGACCGTAAGCTCAGCGCAATTGACGACGCCTCCGGAACTCACTTCATTTCCTGCGCGATGCCAATACTCTCCGAGGGAGATATAATAGGCTGCGTAGCCTCCGTGCTTCCGCAAAATGACAACGGCGAAAACAGAAATATTGAGCTTGAGGGTAAGCTCATACAGACCGCAGCCTCTTTTCTCGGCAGACAGCTTGAATAATTTTATCTATGAAAGACCGCCTTCCGGTAATATAGCTTTAAGGGAACTTCTTGCAAGAGGTTCCCTTATGTACTTGCAGAGTCGTTGTCCGACTTAACTTTCACGCTTACGCCTGATGAAATATACACATGTTTTTTCTAAAGAAGTTTTTTGGAAGTTTTATCGCATGTCAAGCCAAAATATAATGGTATTGACTATAGGTGGGTTTAATGCTATAATAGGATGAGAGCAGCGTGAAAGATTAATTTGATCGCGTCAAAATGCGGCCGGTTTCACGCTTAAATTTTCTAAAAATCTGAACGCTTTTTGTTTTGCTTCGCAAAACACGAAAATTTTTCATGTATATCTGAACGTTATTTGTAAGATAGCGTGAAAGATTAATTTGATCACGTCAAAATGCGGCCGGTTTCACGTTTAAATTTTTATGCCTAAGCAAAACACGAAAATTTTTCAAATGCCGCCCGCGGCGGAATGGGGTATTTTTATGGTATATATAAAAAAGATAATGTTGCCAAGCGACAGCGCGGAAACAATTGTAATACAGAATGAGCAACGCACCTGCTTTAATACCTTTTACCCTTTTAAATTATTCCCACAGAAGATGCTGAGTGAAGTGGAACTGGATCAAATTACGATGTTTTATGGCGGTAACGGGTCAGGTAAAAGCACGCTGATAAATGTTATTGCCGAAAAAATCAATGCTGTGCGTTTTTCCGAGTTTAATAACTCGCCGTTCTTTAGTAAATATGTTAATATGTGCAGTATTGAGTATTTTCGTCAGCCGAGAAAAAGCTATGTTCTGACCAGTGATGATGTGTTTGATTATGTTCTGAACGCGAGATATATCAATGAAAATAATGACGATCGAAGAAAAGCACTGTTTGATAAATATCTTGAGACACATAAAAAGGCGCTTTTAATCCCATGATAGGGAGTTTGGATGGATTGGATGATTATGAGAAATGGAAGGAAACGCGAGACATTCTTTCCCCTAAACGCTCGCAATCGCAGTATATTAAAGCCCGTGTAGCAAAGGATGTTGATCTTTGTTCCAACGGCGAAACGGCGATGCGCTATTTTATTGATCGCATTGAAGAGAGCGCGGTTTATTTTCTGGACGAGCCGGAAAACAGCCTTTCTGTTGAATATCAGATCCAATTTGCTGAATACATAATGGCAGTCGCGCGATCAGCGCGCAGTCAATTTATAATTGCGACTCATTCGCCAATATTTTTATCTATGAAGGGAGCGGAAATATATAATCTTGATAACTATCCTGTCCGCAAATGCAAATGGACTGATCTGCCTAATGTCCGGATGTATTTTGATTTTTTCATGACTCATAAAGAAGAATTTGATTAAGCCTTTACGGAGTTAAAAAAAGCTGAACGCTTTTTGTTTTGCAAAACACGAAATTTTCGTATCTATTAAAAACCGATTAAAGCGGTTTTTTTAGCCGCCCATGGCGGCATGAGGTGATAAAATGAACGGGTTTGAAAATGTATATTTTCGGGGAAAATTCCGCGATTATCAGCAGCGTGTACTTGATAATGCCGGTAAATACCTTGATGACGGTAAAATCAATATAGTTGCTGCTCCGGGAAGCGGTAAAACCGTTCTCGGGCTTGAGCTTATCCGGCGTATCGGCGCACCTTGTATCATTCTTTCTCCATCAACGGCTATACGGGAGCAATGGGGACAAAGATTCAAGGAGCTTTTCCTTGATGATGAGGCTCGCTTTGACGCGCTTTATTCGAATGACCTTCATAAAGTGCGTTTTTTAAATTCTGTCACGTACCAAGCTTTATACACCTCAATTGAAAAGATATCTTCAGATAATGTTGAGGATGCCGACTGTTCGGATGTCGATCTTTTTGAGACTATGAGGGCTTTCGGAATAAAAACGGTGTGCCTTGACGAGGCGCATCATCTCAAAAATGAATGGGAAAAAGCTCTTGAAAAATTCGTAGCCGCCTTGGACAGGGATATAAAGATCATAGCTCTTACCGCCACACCGCCTTATGATTCGGAAGGCTCGGAGTGGAGTAGATATGTGAGGATCTGCGGAGAAATTGACGAGGAAATTTTTGTTCCCGAGCTTGTAGGTCAAGGAAATCTTTGTCCTCACCAAGACTACGTTTATTTCAACTATCCGACCAAGACTGAGATTTTAAGCTTCCGTAAACACAAAGAAAACGCTGCGCGTGCCGTTGAGGAGATTGGCAGGCTTGCTTTATTTAATCGTATATGCCAAATTTTAAATACGTCTAAAGACTTTGAAACAATGTTCTCTTCGGTAAAGGAATATATAGCGCTTCTTACATTGCTCCGTCATTATAGCTTTGATATTGATAAAAAGCTGATAAGAGAACTTACGGCAAAGCGAGGCTTGCCTGATTTCAAAATAACATACGCTGAAACCGCGATTCAGTTTTTACTTGACGGTCAGCTGATTACACATGAACAGAAGTCGGAGATTATTAACATACTGAAAGAGAACTCTGTTTATGATAAGAAAAGAGTAGCGCTTAATTTAACTGAAAGATTGAAACGTACACTGATTTCCTCGGTCGGGAAGCTTGAAAGCATTAAAAAGATAACGAAAAACGAGATATGCGCTATGGGTAAGCGTCTTCGTATGCTTGTTTTAACCGATTATATAAAAAAAGAAAATCTTACTAAGATTGCGACGGCAGAAGGATTCAATTCTGTAAATGTTGTAAGTATTTTTGAAACGATTCGCAGAGCGGAGCCCGGTGTAAATATCGGTGTGCTTTCCGGAACGCTTGTTATTTTACCCAAATCAATTGATCTCTCGGATATCAAGCATAAAAAGGAGGACATCCCTGATACCGATTACTGCACGGTGGAGTTTCCCGGGTCAACGCACCGTTCAGTTGATTACGTTGGAAAGTTGTTCGAAAGAAGAGAGCTGCAGATAATTGTAGGAACAAAGTCGTTGCTTGGCGAAGGATGGGATTCGCCGTGCATAAATACACTGATACTGGCAAGTTTTGTTGGGAGCTTCGTGCTTTCAAATCAAATGCGCGGGCGCGCGATCCGTATAGACAAAAAAGATCCGCGCAAATCGGCCAACATTTGGCATCTCGTTACAGTAGAGCCGGAATACTTGTTTAAAGAAAAAACCGCGGATCGTATTGCCGAGTATATCAGACAGGACCGTAATGAACTGATCTCGTATGATTATGATGTTCTGAAGCGTCGGTTCGATTCGTTTATGGGTCCTAATTATTCGACAGGCGTAATCGAAAGCGGGATAGAACGTATTACCGCGATAAGACCGCCGTATGACAAAAACGGTATTGAAAAAATCAATTCCGAAATGTTAGAATTGTCTGAACAGCGGGAGGATGTCAGGAATAAATGGAATTCCGAAGTGGCTGACGGAAGCTATGCCGTAGAAATTGAAACGGAAATTCCAAATGAAAAAAGGGTTCCTGTATTTACTTTTTGGAATTTTGCTCTTAATGCCATAATTTCGGCAGCCGAGATATTTTTGCTGTATTTTTTGTGGATCCTGGCCGCGCGGGAAAATATTTTGTTTACGCTCGGGGATATAGGGATAATGCTCCTCCTGTCAGTCATTCTGTATCGCGGAGTTAAGCAAATGATTTTGCATTCCAATCCCGCAAATTCCATAAAAACTCTTGGAGCTGCGGTTTATAAAACGATGTGTGAATGCGGTCTTATATCATCTTCCGCAAAGGTGGAAGCGGTTTCGGATAAGCTCTATACCGTGGCTTTGTATTTGCGCAACGCTTCTGTTCACGATCAGAACGTTTTCAATACTGCCATGGCGGAAATGCTGTCCCCGATTGAGAACCCAAGATATATTTTGATTGCCAGGACAGCATTAAAACAATATAACTACAAGCTTTCATTTGCCTGTCCCTCAATTATAGGCAAAAAGAAAGAATATGCTGAGGTGCTTGCGGAAAAGCTTAAGATCACTACCGGAAAATTTGAACCGTTATATACATACCGGGAAAACGGTCGGAAACTGATACTTAAATGCAGGAAGCGCTCGTATATTACATTTAACGAAAAGGCAATGGGGAAAAAATATAAGGTTTCACATTGGAGCTGAATGTCTGCGCCCCGTTGGCACTCGGAATCGGTTGAGCGGGGAAAATAGTGAAAATATTTCTAAAAAGCGCACTCAAAAGACAAGAAACAGCCGAATTTATTTGTTATAATCTATACAGTAAATATAAAAACTCAGCTTGGTGCAAGAAAGGAAGAATTGTATATGATTACGGATAAATCAAGGATGCCGCCGGATTCGCTGCTGCTTTACGAGCGTGCTCCGGCAAAGTATTGGGAGGAAGCCTACCCGCTCGGAAACGGCGCCTTGGGCGCGATGGTATTCGGCGGGTATGACGAGGACAGGATATGTCTTAATCACGACACCCTATGGACGGGATATCCGCGTGCCGATAAGTACCGCGGATCATTTGACAGCCTGATTCGGGCAAAGGAGCTTGTTAAGGAGGGAAGGTACGCGCGGGCGGACGAGGAGCTGAGGCTCGGATTTTCAAGCTACGGCTCGGAAGCGTATATGCCGCTCGGAGAGCTGACCGTTGACTATGGGGACAAAAAAGAAGCTGTGAGAGGCTATTCCAGAAAGCTGGATCTGCGGCGCGCGCTTTGTACGGTCGCGTATCGACGCGGCAAACGGAAGATAAAAACCGCGGCATTTGCATCCTTTCCCGACAAAGTGTTTGTATATAGGATTTCCGCAGACGGGGACGTTTTTTCCTGCGTTTTCTCTCTGCGCTCGCCTCTGTATTCACGTCTGTGGTCGGAGGAAGAAACACTTTACCTTGAGGGAGAGTGTCCCTGCAACTCCGAGCAGAATCTGGAGCGCACAGACCGGAAAGGCTTTTATCATGACAGCCCGGAAGAACGCGGTATCCGTTTTCTTAGCGCGCTTTCGGTCGTCACTGACGGAAAGGCGCAGTACAGGGGAGACCGAGTAACGGTAACCGGGGCGAGCTATGCAGAAGCGTTTTTTACGTGCGGGACATCCTTTGACGGTTATGACAGACATCCGTTTTTAAGCGGTAAAAGCTATAAGACCGAGTGTAAGGATAATCTGAAAAAAGCGCTTGAGCGAGGGTATAAAAAAATATATGCTTCTCATGTGAGAGATGCGGCAGGGTATTTTGACAGAATGGGGCTTGATCTCGGCAGTGCAAAAATGTCGCGTGTGCCGACAAGCCGGCGCCTGGAAGCGTACGCGGACGGCGGAAGAGATCCGGCGCTTCCGGCTCTGCTTTTCAATTACGCAAGATATCTTACCATAGCCGCGTCCCGGGAAGGAAGCCAGCCGATGAATCTGCAGGGAATATGGAACCCGCATTTTCTGCCGCCGTGGCACTCAAATTATACGGTTAATATCAACACTGAGATGAATTATTTTCCAACGCTGGCTTTTAATCTCGCGGAAATGTACCGACCGCTGTTAAAAATGATAGCCGAGCTTTCCGAGAGCGGCCGCGGGACGGCGAAGGAGCTGTATAAAGCCCCGGGCTGGGTGTGTCATCACAATACCGATATCTGGAGGCATACACAGCCGGTCGCCGGGCTTTCATGTTATTCCTTCTGGAACGCGGCCGGAGGCTGGCTTTGTCATCATCTGTACGAATATTTTGAGTATACGCTTGACTGGGAGTTCCTCAGGGACACCGCGTTCCCCATAATGCGTGGGGCGGCGGAGTTTTATCTCTCGCAGCTTGTAACGCTGCCGGACGGCCGACGCGGGGTGTTTCCGTCAACCTCGCCGGAAAACCGCTATAAAACAGAGGAAGGGCTTGCCGCTGTTTCGGAGAGTACGGAGATGACTATGGCGATAGTAAGAGAGATTTTTTCAAATCTGGTAAAAGCCGCAAAAGCGCTTGGCATACGTGACGATGTTGCCCGCGCTGCGGAAAACGAGCTGCCTGAGCTTCTTCCTCCGGTCGTGGGCAGAGACGGAAGGCTGATTGAATGGTACGGAGAACATGAGGAGAACGAGCCGCGTCACCGTCATGTTTCACATCTTTACGCGCTGCATCCGGGAAGCGAGATGACCCCGGAGCGGACCCCGGAGCTTTGTGAGGCGTGCAGAAGGACGCTTGAGATCCGAGGAGACGAGGGAACGGGCTGGAGTCTTGCCTGGAAAAGCAATTTTTACGCAAGGCTGGGTGATGGGAACCATGCGTTTTCGCTTATAAAGCGGCAGCTCAGACCAAGCGATTCTTATGGAACGGTTTTTTCTCAGCGCGGCGGAACATACGCGAATTTGTTTTGCGCGCACCCCCCGTTTCAGATAGACGGTAACTTCGGCGCGGCTTCCGGAATGTGCGAAATGCTGCTCCGCTCCGATACTCGATCCCTTCGTCTGCTTCCGGCTTGTCCGGACGAATGGACTGATATTTCCGTTTGGGGGATACGCGCGAAGGGAAACCGGCAGATTGCGTTTGCGTTGAGTAACGGTGTGCTTGAGAGCTGTGAAATAAAAGGTCCCCGTCCGGAAAAGATCTTTTTCCGGGGCGAGGACATAACGGGAAGATTCAGTTATGACGAGACGGCAGGGGCGTCGTATTTTAATAAGGCAGGGAACTGAGTTTCAGGCTGAAAGAGGATTCCCGATTTTTCAGGAACCCTTTTTATAAAAAGGGTTCCTGAAACCTCCCAAAAATTTCTTAGCAAGATTTTATCTGAACTGCTTGCTGTAATCGGCTTTGATTTCGGACTTTCTGGCTTTAACGAATCTGTAAACGCAGACCGCGATCAGTACCGCGAGATAAACGCACAGATAACCGATTACCGCCGGGAGCGCGTTTGAGCTTACCAGCCGGAAGTAATCGAAGCCGAATATCCATATTCCGAGGTATCCCGCGGAGAGTATCACGAAATTGAGTACAACCTTAAGCGGCTTGCTCAGCTTAGTGAACAGCACCGCGTACGAAAGCATGTATACCGCCGCGCTCGCGAGATAGCGCAGATAGTTCTGGATAGTGGGGGCTAAAGGGGTTACGACCGTGACAAAAACATTCTGAAGCACGTCGTCGGCTATAAACGTCTTATCCTCTCTTACCCTTACTATCACGTTGACCTGGGTTATGAGCGCGAAAAACGACACGGCAAACACTATCAGCGCAAATACCGCGAAAACCTGAGGCAGATATCTGCCGACGGCGCGGTATATTTTATTGTTCCTGAGTCTTTTCGTAACCAGTCGATACAGCAATGAAAGTCCCCTTACGGCGAAATAAATCACCGCGACGAAAAGACAGGAGATCAGCGCTATGGGAAGCCCTCCATCGGCTATAAACCCGGAAAGCGAAAGCACGAATATCAAGAAAGAGAGGAGTACACCGGAGAAATGGATGAGGTTGACATATATCCGGCTCAGCTTTAGCCTGAAAAGGAGATTAAGCGCCATGACGGACAACGCGAAAAGGAAAAGCCCTAATAAAGTCTGGAGCGGGAGCGCCTTGGGATCCGGCATGGTGGAATCGATAGTGCTTGAGTTTTCCTCGCCGTCGTAGATCTGCGTTCTTACCGTCTCCGTTTCGATAACGTTGATTCCGGCGGCAAGCGCCATAAGAAAATATATAAACACAAGCACGCAAAAAATCGCGCACGCGGGGTAAAGTATATTTTTTTTGAAGCTGAATTCATTTGTTTTTACGGTTTTTTCCATCTGATACCGCCTTTCAATCAATGGGGTGCCTTAGGCTGTGTCAATATTATATCATTTTTCGGAGTTTAGTTTGTTAAATTTCCGTTGCTTAAACTGAAATATTTTATAGGGTGATTTTCATGCCGTGATTAATAATGAATAAATAAAAAATATTCGTAAAAATATTCAATTCCGTATTGACAATAGATTTAAATTAATATATAATTAAAAAAGATAAATATATTTTATTTTACGTTGTCCGGTTTACGGATACCTATTAACGAAAGGCATAAACATAAAATGAACAGACGTGAGGCGAGAGAACGCGCGTTTCAGCTTATTTACGAAATGAGTGTTCAGACAGACAAAACGACAGAGGCGCTCATATCGGACACCGCGAGCGGGCAGGATTTCAGACCGGACGATTATATACGCGGAGCGGTCGCAGGCGTCAGGGAAAAAACGGACGAGCTCGACGCTTTGATATCGGGGTGCGCCGTCGGATGGCGTATAGAGCGGATGTCGGCGGTTTCTCTTGCCATACTCAGGCTCGCTGTATACGAAATGCTTTATGTTGACGACGTTCCCTTTTCCGTCGCGATAAACGAGGCGGTGGAGGCGGCGAAAAAATATGACCACGGGAGCGCCCCGAAATTCATAAACGGTATTCTCAACGCGGTGGCGGTAAAGACCGGTCTGAAGACGTCCGGAACCGGTACGGCGGGGAAAAAAACGGAGGCGGACTTTACGTCTGCTCAAGAGAAAGGGACCTCGGAAAAGGGTTAAAGCAAAGCGCGGGTTAAAATGAGGAAAAATTATTTTCTGGGCATCGATACTTCGAATTACAGGACCTCGGCGGCGGTATGCGACGCCGACGGAAACATAGTCGTCTCGGTACGCAGGCTTCTTGAGGTAAAACAGGGGGAGCGGGGGCTGAGGCAGAGCGACGCGGTTTTTGCCCATACAAAAGCCCTGCCGGAGATACTCGAAGCTGTCGGAGCATATCCGCTTACCGCTGTCGGATATTCGGCAAGACCCCGGGATGTTGAAGGGTCTTATATGCCGTGCTTTCTTTCGGGCGCGATGGCCGCGAGAGCGATAGCGGCGCTTGCAGGGATACCCGCGTATCCCTTTTCGCATCAGGCGGGACACATAGAGGCCGCGATATATTCCTGCGCCCTTTCCGGGTATGAGGGATCAGGAAAATTTAACGCGGACAGCCGATTTCTCGCTTTTCACATAAGCGGAGGCACGACCGAGGCGCTCCTTTACGATAACGGAGATATAACGCTTCTCGGAGGTACGCTCGATATAAGCGCCGGTCAGGTTATAGACCGGGTCGGTGTGGCTCTCGGACTTAAATTCCCCTGCGGGGAGGAAATGGAGACTTTGGCTGAAGGAATGCCGCTATCAAAGGGCCTGCGCGTTTCCGTGAGAGGAGCCTGCTGCAACCTCGCCGGCGCGGAAAATATGGCGAAAAAGCTGCTTTCCGAGCTCGGAGGAAGCGCGGAGGGAGCGGCGCGTGTCGCCGCGTATACGCTTGACATGGTACTCAAAACAGTGGACAAAATGAGTGAAAACCTGCTTTCGGCATACCCCGGGCTTCCGATACTGTACGCGGGAGGAGTTATGGCGTGCGGGCGCATGAAGCGTTTCCTTAAGGAGAAGTATGATTGCGCTTTTGCGCTCCCGGAGTACTCCGGCGACAACGCGGCCGGAACCGCGCGGCTATGCCGCGGAAGGTATTTTAAAGAAAATCCGGTACCGGAGCGGTAAAACACGGACGGTGAGCTTATCAAGGTGAAGTATGGATATAAAAGAATATTTCAGTGAAAACGTTTTCAGTGTCACGCAGATTAACGAATGTGTTAAGGAGCTTCTTGACTCCGTGCCGGTGTTTTCGTCGGTAAGGATAAGGGGAGAAATATCAAACTTCAAAAATCACGTTAAGTCCGGGCATCTGTATTTCTCGCTGAAGGACGAGGGCTCGGTTCTGAAGGCGGTCATGTTTGCCCGGGACGCGAGGGGGCTTGATTTTACCCCGGCCGACGGGATGAAGGTGGTGGCAACCGGAAGAATATCGGCCTACATACGCGACGGAGTTTATCAGCTGTATGTGACCGCCATGGAGGCGGACGGCAGAGGCGAGCTGTACGCCGCGTTTGAGCGCCTGAAAAATAAGCTCGCGGACGAGGGCGTGTTTTCGGATAAGTATAAAAAGCCGATCCCACGTTACCCGAAGCTCGTGGGAGTGATAACCTCGCAGACCGGAGCGGCGGTGAGGGATATCATAAACATTACCGGAAGGCGCTGGCCGGTGGCCCGCATAGCGGTATGGCCCGCCCTTGTTCAGGGAGAGGGCGCGGTAAGCTCTCTTGTCGAGGGTGTAAAATACATGACGGAAAAGCTTAGACCCGATGTTGTAATCATTGGGCGCGGCGGCGGTTCGATAGAGGATCTGTGGGCGTTCAACAGCGAGCTTCTGGCGCGGGAGATAATCGCTTCGGATATTCCGTTCATCTCCGGGGTAGGGCACGAGACGGATTTTACCATCTGTGATTTCGCCGCGTCGGTCAGAGCTCCTACTCCGTCGGGAGCGGCGGAGATTGCCGTTCCGGATATAACGGAGGAGCGGGCGCGGTTTGAGAGATACCGTCAGAGCCTGACCAAGGCGCTTACCTCAACGCTTGAGCGAAACCGCGAAAGGCTGGACGCGCTCAGAAAAAGGAAGGTGCTCAGCTCTCCTTACGGTTTTGTTGACGAGGCGAGGATGAGGCTTGACAGATTAAGCGAGCTTATCGACGAACGCTGGAAGCGGATATTTTCACGGAAAAACGCCGATTTTGAAAGAGTCTGCGGAAGGCTGAACGCTTTGAGTCCGCTCAATGTCCTCAAGCGCGGGTACGGAGCGGTATATTTACCGGACGGCAGCGTTGTGTCCGGCGTTTCGGGGCTTGATGCCGGAGATATGCTGAAGCTTGGGATGGCTGACGGTGAAGCGGACGTGGAGGTTATGGGTGTGAGAAAATACGGCCTTAATGATAAGGAGGACACGGAAAATGCCGCAAAAAAGTAAGGAAAAGGAAAAATCTGAAATATCCTTTGAGGACGCGATTAAAAGGCTTGAGGAGATTTCCGGGGATCTGGAAAACGGAAAAGCTCCGCTCGGGGAATCACTGAAGCTTTTTGAGGAAGGAATCGGGCTTGTTTCCGAATGTAAAAAACAGCTTGACGACGCCGAGCAGAAGGTGAAGCTGCTGACAGGTAAGGAAGAATGAAAGGTCGCGCGCCGAATCGGTATTTAAGTATGAAAATGGTTTATGGAAATGAAAACTGCCGCTGAAATAATAAAAGAAAACGCCGTGCTTACGGAAAAAGAAATAAATCGTCTGCTTCAGGGCTCGGATAAGGATTACGGGACGCTTTTTGACTCCATGCTGTACTCGGTTAACGGGGGAGGCAAGCGGATAAGACCCTGTCTGACGCTTGAATTCTGCCGTATGCTCGGCGGCGACGAGCACGCGGCGCTGACGCTTGCGGCCGCGCTGGAAATGGTGCATACCTATTCGCTTATACACGACGATCTGCCTTGTATGGACAATGACGATTTCCGCCGGGGAAAGCCGACAAACCACAGGGTGTTCGGAGAGGCGACCGCGGTGCTTGCGGGCGACGCTCTGCTCACCGAGGCGTTCGGCGCCGTCTGCGGTTGCGTTCGGCTGAGCGCGGAAGCGAGGCTTGAGGCTGTAAAGACGCTTTCGGCCTCTGCGGGAGCGTTCGGAATGATAGGCGGACAGATGCTCGACCTCATCGGTGAGACCGAAAAGCTTCCCCCGGCGCTGCATAATAAAATGAATCTGCTGAAGACCGGAGCGCTGATCAAGGCCGCCGCCGTTCTCGGATGCATTGCCGGAAGCGCAGGCGAGGACGTTATTTCAAGGGCGTGCGAGTACGCCGAAAACGTAGGACTCGCGTTTCAGGTCACTGACGATCTGCTCGATGATGGCAGCGAGGCGGAGAAAACGACATATCTGAGCTTCATGTCGCGCGGCGATGCGGAAA
The DNA here is from genome assembly GCA_944393415.1 of uncultured Clostridia bacterium. Lineage (GTDB taxonomy): Bacteria > Bacillota > Clostridia > Oscillospirales > CAG-272 > SIG673. The sequence continues at coordinate 17,056 of CALYAD010000023.1, forward strand.
AGTATGCGCTTAAGCTTACGGAAAACGCTGTTAACGCGCTCTCGGGGCTTGACCGAAACGAGAATCTGATATCGATAGCCCGTGCTCTGGCGGTCAGGACGGTATGAGGGCGGACGTTTATCTGTTTTCCCACGGGATGTCGGAGAGCCGGACAAAGGCAAGGGCGGATATAGAGAGCGGCAGACTGTTTGTCAACGGTATGCCTGTCAAACGCTGCTCTTTTGATATAAAGGACGGAGACACGGCGGAGCTTCGGGGAAGCGGAATGCCTTTTGTAGGGCGTGGAGGTCTGAAGCTTCTCGGCGCTTTTGAGGCGTTCGGTAAGGACGCGGTGAAAAAAAGGTGTGTTTATCTCGCGGGGGAGGAGCGCTTTGAGGTGGCCGGAGCGGTCTGCGCGGATATAGGGGCCTCAACCGGAGGCTTTACGGACTGTCTGCTCAGCTTCGGGGCGAAAAGGGTCTATGCCGTAGACTGCGGGAGCGGTCAGCTGCATGAAAAGCTCAGAGCGGACAGCAGAGTTATAAATATGGAAAATTTCAACGCGCGGGAGCTTAGCGCGGAATCTCTCGGAGAAAAGTGCGACGCAGCGGTTATGGACGTCAGCTTTATATCCCAGACACTGCTTTTCCCGGCGATTTCGCGGATTCTGAAGCCCGGCGGTAAGCTTATCTCGCTTATAAAACCGCAGTTTGAGGCAGGCAGAGCCGCGCTCGGCGGCAGCGGGATCGTAAGAGATAAAAAGCTTCACGCGCTTGTGATACGCCAAACGGCAAAGGCGGCGAAGGAGAACGGTTTTTCGCTGGCGGGACTTGCGCCTTCGCCTGTCGCGGGCGGTGACGGAAACAGGGAATATCTTTCTTTCTATGTATTCTCGGACGCTCCGCCGCTTACGCTGACAAACGAAGCGCTTAAAGACGTGACCGGAGACGGTCGGTGAGAAAAAGGACTGGAGACGGTATCAGAGAAATGCGTAATATTTATATATTTACCGGTAAAAATAAGGATCCGGACGGAAGCTGCCGCATGGAAGCGGAGCGGGTGATACGTCAGTCAGGAGGGGGTACGGTCGGGTCTCCCGACAAGGCGGAGGCGATCCTCTCACTGGGCGGAGACGGTACCATGATGCGGGCGGCTCATTACGCCGTGCTACATAATATCCCGCTGATCGGGGTAAATCTCGGAAGGATAGGATATCTCACGGAGCTTGACCGCAAGGACATTGCTTTAATAAGCAGGCTTATCTCGGAGGATTTCGAGTACGATGAGCGCATGGCGCTTGATGTCAGCTGCAGCGGAGGAGAAAGCTTTTTCGCGTTTAACGACGCGGTCATACGCGCCGCAAGCACTCATATGGTGAGCGTATCGGTGGAGTGTGACGGGAGCGCGGTTAATGCTTACCGCGGGGACGGTCTTATATTTTCCACTCCGACCGGCTCCACCGCGTATTCAATGTCCGCGGGCGGTTCGGTCATTGATCCCGGACTTAAGTGTATCTGTCTTACTCCGATATGTCCCCAGGCGCTGACCGCGAGGCCGTTGGTGTTTTCTCCGGAAAGAAGACTTGACGCTGAGGTATCGGGTTCAGACTGCATCCTTACCGTGGACGGGGGAACCGGTGTGAGGCTTAAGGACGGCTCGGTCGTTTCGGTAAGCAGAAGCGAGAGGACCGTTAAGCTTATTAAGCTAAGAAACGAGGAATTTTTCGGAGTGCTCAGAAAGAAGCTTGCTTACTGAAAACGGCCTTCAAAAGCCTTCTCCCGAATACGAATTAAAAAGTATAGATTATAATTTGACGCGACGGAATGTCAGTATAAGGAAATATGTCTGAAAGGAAAAACGAAATGAAGCAAAACAGACAGTCAAGAATACTTGAGATAATTTCAGGGAATACCGTGGAAACTCAGGAACAGCTTATAAAAATGCTGAGAGAGGACGGTTACGATGTCACACAGGCGACTATCTCCAGAGATATTCGCGAGCTGCGTCTGACAAAAATCTCCTGCGGGCTCGGCGTGTACAAATACGTAGTATCTAATCAGGACGGACATACGCATTCGGCGAAATATATCAATATACTCAAGGAAACCGTTATAGAAATAGATCACGCCGGAAATCTTGTGGTCGTAAAGACCTATTCAGGGATGGCTCAGGCAGCGGCGGCGGCTCTCGACAGCATGGAATGGCGGGAAATCATCGGCAGTATAGCGGGAGACGATACGATAATGCTGGTGCTTCGTTCCGCGGAAGCTTCAAGGGCGTTCGCGACCGAGCTTGCGGGTCTGCTGAATATTAATAATTAGGCAAGGCTTGCCGGAGCCCTGTCTGTCGGATTACCGGCGCGGCGTTTAAATTTCCCGCGCGGATGAGCGATATTCAGGGCTTTAAGCTATTTCTAAAGCGAGAGAGAAGGTGTGAGGGATTGATAACTGAGCTGCATATTGAAAACATAGCGGTGATAAAAAATCTGACTGTGTCGCTTGGAAAGGGCTTTTCCGTTCTTACCGGGGAGACCGGCGCGGGAAAATCCATAATAATCGATTCGGTGAACCTTCTTCTGGGAGGCCGGAGCGCAAGGGAGCTTATCAGGAGCGGGGAGGAAAGAGCGCTTGTCTCCGCCTGTTTTGAGGAGCTGCCGCCGCAGACCTTGCGGGAGCTCGAAAAGCTTGACATATATCCGGAGGAGGACGGGAAAATATATATTGTCCGGACTCTGTCCTCGGACGGCAGGACCTCGTCAAGGATAAACGGAAGGAGCGTGCCGCTCTCCGTGCTTCGTGAGGCGGGAAGATTGCTGATAAATATTCACGGACAGCATGATAACCAATTGCTTCTGACCCCGTCAAAGCACATAGATATCCTCGACAGCTACGCGCGTACCGAAGGCGCCCGCGCCGAATATACAGAAAAATACGAGGCTCTTGCGGAGCTTCGCCGCAGACTTAAGGCGGTATCGCGCAGCGAGAGGGAGAAGGCGGAGCTGTCCGAAACCCTTTCGCGGCGTATTTCGGAAATAGACGGCGCCAAGCTGAAACCCGGCGAGGAAGAGGCTTTGACCGCAAAGCGGGACAGGATAAGGAATATAGAAAAGGTGGCAAGATATTCGTCCCTTATTAAACGCGCCCTGACCTCCGGGGAAGGAGGAATGTCCGCGTCAGATCAGATAAGAATAGCGTCCGAGGCGGTGGAAAAACTCTCGGATATCCTGCCTGACGCCGCCGGAATTTCCGAAAGGCTCGATTTCTGTATGTACGAGCTTCAGGATATTTCGGAGATAGCCGAGTCCTTGGCGGACGAGGAGATATCCGACCCGGAAGCGGAGCTTGACCGGATAGAGTCAAGGCTTGAAACGATCTCGAGACTGGAAAGCAGGTACGGTGCGGATAATATTCAGGGCGTGCTCGCCGAAAGGGAGAGACTCGCGCTTGAGCTTGATGAGCTTAAAAACAGCGAACGGACCGTTGAGACTATCCGCAAGGAGCTGGGGAAAAAGGCGAAGGAGGCGAGTGCCTGTGCCGCGCGCCTGACCGAAATGAGGCAAGCGGGGGCGGATCGGCTCTCAGAGCTTGTAACGGAGCAGCTGAGGTATCTTGATCTTGAAAAGGTGACGTTCTCGGTTTCCGTGTCAAGCACGGCCGGGGAGGACGGAACGCTGAAATTTACGCCGTCGGGCTGCGACGAGGTGGAATTCCTGATCTCCACAAATCCCGGGGAGCCGCTGAAATCCCTTTCAAAGATCGCCTCGGGGGGCGAGCTTTCAAGGGTCATGCTGGCGCTCAAAAGCGTGCTTGCGGACAGCGACGGAGTGACTACGATAATTTTCGACGAGATAGACACCGGGGTCTCCGGGAAAACATCCCAGAAGATCGGACTTAAGCTGCATGATCTTGCGCGCGGATGCCAGGTCATATGCATAACTCACTCGGCGCAGATAGCCGCCACCGCGGACACGCAGTATAAAATAAGCAAGCGGGAGAGTATGGGACGCGCCGAAACCTCGGTAAGAGAGCTTGACCCGGATGAAAGGGTGGAGGAGCTTTCACGGATAATGGGCGGACTTGAGATCACCGACACGGTAAGAAAGACCGCGAGAGAAATGCTGGAAAACGCAAATAAAAAATAAAAACAGAGATAAAAGTTTAACCCGCCTTCCGCGGCTTCGGAGCCAAAAGCGCGGAAATAAAACACTGATTTGGCATAAGAAAGGAACGGTCATAAAAATGGGACTTTACAGGGAATTTGTTGACAGGGGAATGGTAGCGCAGGCTACCAACCCGGAGGCTATTGAAAAAATGCTGGATAATGAAAAGGTAACTTTTTATATCGGCTTTGATCCGACCGCCGACAGCCTGCATGTCGGTCACTTCATGCAGATGAAGATAATGGCGCATATGCAGAGACAAGGACATCATCCCATAGCCATTTTCGGCGGCGGGACCGGTATGATAGGCGACCCGTCCGGCAAGAGCGATATGAGAAAAATGATGACGAAGGAGACCATAGCGCACAATATCGAGTGCTTTAAGAAGCAGATGGCGAAATTCATCGATATCAGCGACGGGAAGGCGACCTTTATCAACAACGGAGATTGGCTCCTAAACCTCAATTATATAGATTTCCTGAGAGAGGTCGGTGTGCATTTTTCGGTAAACCGAATGCTCGCGGCAGAGTGCTATAAGTCGCGGCTGGAGAAGGGTCTTACCTTCCTTGAAATGAACTACATGCTTATGCAGAGCTATGACTTTTACAGGCTGTATAAGGATTACGGCTGCCGTCTCGAATTCGGCGGAGACGACCAGTGGTCGAATATTATCGGCGGGGTAGAGCTTGTCCGGCGTAAGGAGGGAGCCGAGGTATACGGGCTGACCTTCAATCTTCTGACCAACAGCGAGGGCAAGAAGATGGGCAAGACGGAAAAGGGAGCGGTGTGGCTCGATCCGGAAAAGACCCCTCCTTACGAGTTCTTCCAGTACTGGAGAAATATAGGGGACGCGGACGTTATCAAATGCATGAAGCTGTTGACCTTTATGACGCTTGACGAGATAGCCGAGTATGAAAAGCTTGAGGGAGCGGAAATAAACAGGGCCAAGGAAAAGCTTGCTCATGAGCTGACGACGCTGGTTCACGGCAAGGAGGAGGCGGACAAAGCGCTTGCTGCCGCCAAGGCGGTGTTCGGAGCGGGTACGGCGTCCGAGGATATGCCTACCACGGTTTTGACTGACGGCGATTTCACCGAAGGCCGCCTGCCCGTTATCGATATGATGGTGCGCGGAGGTCTTGCCGCGTCCAAGGGCGAGGCGAGAAGGCTTATACAGCAGGGCGGAATCACCGTCGATGAAGTAAAGATTACCGATATCGCGGCATATACTGCAAAGGAAGCCATTAAAAACGGAGTTATAGTCAGAAAAGGCAAAAAGATATTCCACCGGTTTATTATCGGCTGAGGATAATTTAAAAGGAGAAATTTCCGTTGTCTGGAGTATTGTCGTTTTTAAGGAACGCGCAAAACGAAGGAAGTCTGAAATTTTACGAAAACCGACCGCTCTTCGAGCTTTCCTCCTTCGGGATAGGAGGTCCGGCGGCGATGATCGTTTATCCCCTTGACGCGGAAGCGCTGAAACGGACCGCCGCCGAAGCCTTTTCATCCGGTACGCGCAGCATTGTCGTCGGGAACGCTACAAACCTGCTTTTCGATGATCTGGGGTTTGATGGAATGGTGATATCCTGTGCTTCTCTGAAGCGTGTGCAATATCCGTACCGGACGGAGCGCGACCCGGACGGGCGGGAATATATTTACGCTGAGTGCGGAGCGTCTTTACCGCAGCTTGTCAATACGGTGTCACGCGGCGGGATTACCGGCTTTGAGGGACTTTGCTCGGTTCCCGCGACGGTAGGAGGCGCGATAGTATCAAACGCGGGAGCGTTCGGCTGCGAAATATCGGATAAGCTTCTGTCTTTCGAGGTTTTTGAGCCGCGGACAGGAACAACGCGTAACAGGACAAAACGGGAAACCCGTTTTTCCTACCGCGAAAGCGGCGCGGTTATGCCGGGCGAGGTGATACTCTGCGCGCTGTTTGCGGCTGAAAAGGGGGATCCCGAGGAGATAAGCGAGCGCTTATTTGCGGCAAAGAAAAAAAGGCTCGCGTCTCAACCGCAGGGCGTGAGAAGCGCGGGCAGTTATTTCAAAAGGCCGGACGCAGGGGAGGGCTTTATTCCCTTCCGAGGACTTTCAGCGGGCGAGCTTATCGACAGATGCGGACTTAAGGGACTGCGTGTCGGAGGCGCCGAGGTCTCGGAAAAGCACGCCAATTTTATCATAAACAAGGGCGGCGCGACCTGCCGTGACGTCCTGACGCTTGCGGAGCGGATCAGGGAAACGGTGTTTATGGTCACGGGGGTGACGCTCCGTGAGGAGGTCAGATATATACCGTACAGATAAGCAAGTATACTTATGCGCGCGTTTATTCGCGTATAAAGCCAACGGGAAACAGCTATGAGATATATAATTGTAACAGGTATGAGCGGAGCCGGAAAAAGCAACGCGGCGGGAACGCTTGAGGATATGGGTTTCTACTGCATTGACAATATGCCGGTAGCGCTCATATCAAAATTTGCCGAGCTTTACGCTGAAACCGAATCCCGCCGCAGCGATGTGGCGTTTATAATCGACGTCAGAGGAGAAAGCGATTTCGGCCCGCTTATAGATGAGATAAAAGCTCTTAAGGACGGGGGCTATGACTGCCGCGTTTTGGTTCTTGACTGCTCGGATAAGGTACTGCTTAACCGCTATAAGGAAACACGCCGCATACATCCGCTCTCAGCGTGGCATAATATAACCGTCTCGGACGCGCTCGTAATGGAGCGGAAAATGCTCGAGCCGATATTCAGGGCGGCGGATTACAGGATAGATACGACCTATCTTACGCCTAAGCAGGCTCAGGAGCAGATACGTAATATTATTAATCCGCTTGCGAAGCGCAGTATAACCGTAAACGTAATGTCGTTCGGCTTCAAAAACGGTTCTGTACCCGAGGCTGATCTGCTTTTTGACGTCAGGTGCTTTCCGAATCCGTTTTATATACCGGAGCTTAAGGAGCTTACAGGCCTTGACGCCCCTGTGCGTGAGTATATAATGAACAGCCCCCAGACCATCACGTTTCTTGAAAAACTGTATGATATGATAGATTTTCTTATTCCGCTTTATGTCGCGGAAGGGAAAAAGCAGCTTACGGTCGCTATTGGCTGCACAGGCGGGAAGCACCGCTCTGTCATGATAGCGGAGGCGCTGTCAAATCATCTGAAGGATCGCGGCGAGCTTACCGTTGTGATACACAGAGATATAAATAACGGAAAAAGCTGAATCTTTTCTTTTCAGGACCCCTTTTTGAAAAAAGTGTTCCTGAAACCTCCCAAAAACTTCTCCGGAAAATGTGTATCTCTGATTTCAGCAGGCATGATGTTTCATCTCCGCCTCCGGCTTTTTGAAAGCTCAGAGTAACGCGGCGCACGTCGCGGCGCTCCCCTGAAGTCCGAAAAAGTCGGAGACGGAAACTTTTTTCTCAGGAACCCTTTTTATAAAAAGGGTTCCTGAAACCTCCCAAAAATTTCTCTAAAAAAGGTGTATCTCTGATTTCAGCAGGCATGATGTTTCATCTTCTCCATACCTCAGCGGAGCGCGGGGCGGTGCGTCCCTTTCCAAAAAAGTTTTTGAGGGTCTCAGGGAACTTTTTCCAAAAAGTTCCCTGAATATTTTTTCGGAAACTTTTAATATCCTCCGTGTCTACTTTCCGTGGATATGTCAAACTCTACGATACGTGTGTGTTAATCAAAGCTGTCATCATATATAATACAGACAGAAGGGAGGGAATCCGATGGATCAGATCCGAATCGGGAAATTCATAGCCGAAACAAGAAAAGCGCGGAAGCTTACCCAAAGACAGCTTGCCGACGCGCTGTCTGTCAGCGATAAAACGATCTCAAAATGGGAGTGCGGGAAAGGGCTTCCGGAGGTCTCTTTAATGCTTCCGTTATGTGATGAGCTGGACATAACCGTCAACGACTTACTTTCGGGAGAAAAGGTGTCAGACTCTGATTATCAAAAGAAAGCGGAGGGGAATATGATGAATCTTATGAAAGAGAATGAAGAAAACAAGAAAAGGATGGCTTTGTCCATTATATGCGGCGTGATCACTATAATAGCGGTCTGCGCTCTTGTTGTGATAGCGTCTTACATTAAATTACCAACGGTCGCACGAATCGCACTTATCTTGTTTGCCGCCGCGACGGGGGTAACAGGTATAGCAGCCGCCGCGATGCTTGAAATTAAAGCGGGCTATTACGAATGTCCGCATTGCAAAGAGCTTTTTGTTCCGACTATGCGGGAATACGTCAAGGGATATCATACTTTTTTAAAACGCAGATTGACCTGTCCAAAATGTGGGAAAAGTGGTATGTGCAGGCATCGAATCGTCAGATATTAATTTTATCGGTTTGTAAAGACATTTGAGAGGACGGGCGGTAAAATATACAGGATATGTCAACCGTTTATTTTACCGCCGGTTTTATTATTTCTCAGGAACCCTTTTTGAAAAAAGTGTTCCTGAAACCTCCCAAAAATTTCTCCGGAAAAGGTGTATCTCTGATTTCAGCAGGCATGATGCTTCATCTCCGCCTCCGGCTTCTCCATACCTCAGCGGAGCGCGGGGTGGTGCGCCCCTTTCCAAAAAAGTTTTTGAGGGTCTCAGGGAACTTTTTTCAAAAAGTTCCCTGAATTATTTTAAAGGGTATCGGAGAAAAAAAGGAACTTCTCCAAAAGAAGTTCCCTGAATATTTATTTCATAAATCCGGCTGATATGCGAAATCCGAGATATCCGGTTCTCCGTACAGCTCCTCGTAATCCTGACCGAGGAAACAGGCAAATGAGGCGGCAGTCTCAAATCCAAGCGACGCGTAGTAATCAAGATCGTCCTTTATAACGCGGCCGTCGGGCACGAACCTTTTCGGAGGCTTCTTCCATCCGGAGAAAAGCGAGTTATCATACCAGTATTCGAGCGTTTTGGCGTCCTTACTGCCGAAAAACGAAATAAGCTCCGAAAGCTCCCTTGTCATTCCCTCGCTCTGTCGGACCGGCTTATGTATATCGCGCTCGATCGGCGCGTATTCAAGGAAAACACCGTCCGCGGGTTTAAACAGCACTGGCTTTCTTAATGTCTCATAATAAGCAAGAAAAGCGGTCTTTGCATGCGGGATTTTTTTTCTGAGAGCCTCCTCTATGCGGTTCATGACCTTTATCTGACAGTCGGAAACCGACATTTTTCCGCATTTTTCACAGCGGCAGCCTATATCCTTACCGTCGTCCAGCCAGAAATAATACCTCGGCGCTGAACGATACAGCTTTCCCGCAAGCTCGGAGGCGGCGTTTGCTATATAATCTAACGCCTCCTCATTTGAAAAACAGAAGTTTACCTCCCGAACGCGCTGCCCGTTTTCGTTCATACGGAAATACTCAGGATGAGCGTCAAAGAGCGAACGCGGCAGCAGAAAGCTCGCGGCGTGAAACTCGTATTCTATCTCCATCCCCCGCGCCGCCGCGTAGTCAAGCAGATCACGGAAATTCTTATCCTCAAGACTTGCCAGCAGCTCCGCAAGCGATTCGTCCGCCTTAACCCCTCCGCGCGGGTGAATACCAAGTATATTTACCCCCGCGCCGCACATACGGTCTATCCATTTTCTTGTAAGCTCCTCGGGATGTACCAGTAATTCCTTTTTCATTTTAATCCCCCATTCCAACCGTTTTAATCGGTTTTTTATAGATATAAATCTTTTCTAAGCGCTTTCAGTATAAACGTTTGATCTCTTTTTTGACGGCAAGATTATCCGGCGTGGCAAGCAAAAACACCGCGCTTTTATATACATATATCTCGGCGCCGAGGAAGTATTTTTCATAGCTTTCCGGGGCGTATTCCCGTATTTCCGAATCACGGATACGGTCAACTCGCTTTTGCAGCAGCTCGGCAATCTCTTCTGTGTCCGAACGGTTGACGCACAAAACTATATGTATCTCAAAGCCGCTGTCGTCTACCGGAAGACGTATCGCGTAACCCGCAATGCGTGAAAAGCAGTACGGAGGCTCGATCCGTCCGGTAAAAAGCCTTCCGAACTCCTCCGGGGACGCCGTGTGAAAGCCATCCGTTTCAATATCCGAATAAAGCAGCGAAGGTCCGTACTCATCATCGAAAATATCGCATAGGCCAACAAGCATGGAATATATGTCCGGCTTTGATTCCGAGCATGAGCCGAAAGCAAAAATACTGCTTATACAAAGCGCAATACAGATTATTTTTTTCATTGAAATTACCGTTCCTCTCTTATAGCGGATCGGCGTTTGCCTGTAGGCCTTTTCAGAACGCAGACAAAAAACGCCTTACCTTCAAATATATGATCAAGCTCGGACGATAATTCTTTTAAAAACAAAACGGTATCAAAACCGCGATATCGGACAAAATAATACCGGCCGCCTTTGAACGGACGGTCCGAATACCAGCTTAACAGGAAAGGAACGGTTTTATGTACGACGAATATTTTTCTCACGCGATACCGTCGTCAGTGGACGGCAACGACATACCGCTCGGTATGGGAATGGCTTTTTCTCAGGATCTGAGCGCGCTTACGAAATTCGCCTCTCTGCCCGTATACGAGCAGCAAAAGCTCATCGCCCAAGCGCATGAAATAAAAAGCGCGGAGGAAATGGCGAACCTTGTGCACAGCATAAACGACAATTATTAAACGCCGCTTATCCGCACACCGGAAGACTGAAATTTCACAGTATCCGTTATCATCCGAAAAAGCTTACGGGCCAAGAGACGAAGCTAATACGCAATCTCGTGTCATTTATCCCGCGGCGGCGGCCGCAAAATACAACTCGCTGGGCTTGCCGCACGAACGCGCGGCGAGCCCCTCCTTGTTATTTCGGATATTCAAGAGAGATCAGCTGCTCAAAGGTAAGGGTGTTGTAGTATTCGCTGTATTCCACCGCAAGCCCCGCGGCAGTCTCGTCAAGTAAGACATTATAGCGCCTGTTTGCCGATACATAACCCAGATCGTCCAGGTTTTCCTCAATATACGAGTCCTCCATGGGCAGACGCATTATTATATGGTAACCCTCCGAGCTTTCCACCACGCCGCTGTACTCTCCCATTCCGAGCGCCAGCGCCGCTTCCTCGATTTCCGGCAGCTTCTGCCCCTTTGCGCAGTAAACTCCCAGCTCAACGTTGACCATCCAGTCCGAGTATTCTCTCGCCACCTCGGAAAATTCCTTTCCCGCCTTCAGCTCCTCCAGAGCCGCTTCTATATCCTTGCGGTATTCGGAATAATCGTCCTCATCCTCACAGGATATATATATCTGTGTGTAGCGGTAAAAATTTTCCTCGATGTCCTTTTTCACGGTCGCGTCGTCCATTTTTATGACATCGTCGAAGCCCGTGAAAAGCAGCTCCCTCAGATATACGTCGTAATAATATACCCTCTCTATCTGTTCGCGGAAGGCGTTTCCGCTGATACGGTTTTCGCTGAGCCAGAGACGGTATCCCGACTCGCCGTCCTGCTCGTCTATATAATCCTGGATAATGGCGTCGACCTCCTTGCGGTCGTCGCTTGTCAGCTCTATCCCGTATTTATCACAAAGCAGCTTCAGCGCGTAGATACGTTTAAGCCCCGCCTCGACCTCAAGCTTCAGATCGTCCAGATTTTCCTGCTTAGTCCAGTCAACCGATTCTCCCCCAAGCTGCGTCATACCGGCGTAATAGAAATGCTTATAGATATCATACGACACCTTTTGACCTCCGATAGTCATCACGGTCCGGGTATTTATGTTATAAGCGCCTACACCGCCTGAGCAGCCCGTAAGCGATAATACCGTGACCGAAAGTACGGCAACCGACAAAACCGCAAGCGTTATCGCGCGCCGAACGCCGGACAATATTCTTTTTATACCTTTTTTTGCCGCGGTATTACTCAGCATCTTATAACCTCCCTGCCGCCTGCCGCGGCTGAAAAACTTTCGCTTAATTTTGGTAAAACTCCGGAAGCTCCGGATACTGCTCGTTGCTGTCCACGGTCAGTCCGTAAGCGGCGCGTACCGCGTCTATGAGCAGCTTGTTTACGTCCCGAAGCACCAAATAAAACTCACCGTTTCCGTTTATTGTATAATAGCAGCGCTCCGAATAACGGTAAAATCGGTATACGGTCTCCTCACCGTTCAACATTTTTATTGTCATGCTCGCGTATTCCTCGAGCGTAGAAACGTCAATTCCCTCGGTCTTTATATATCCCTGCATTTTCAGGGAAAGCACCGTTGAGTAGAACGCCTGTATCGGATTGTTTGCCGGTCTGTAACCGGTAAATGTATTTCCGGTCGAATAGGCGTAACACTCGAGCGTAGAGGTTCCCGAACCGGTGCTGACGCTTCTGATGCGGAACCTTTCGTTTATATTATATACCTTTCCGTTCTTTATCAGATCTCCTGAAACCGTTATTTCGTCAACCTCGTCTATATACTCGGCAAACAGCGCTGAGTTTATATATTCGATAAGATCCCATTCCAAATACTCAACGGTCTCGGTGCTGATCAGTACGATCATATCATACAGATAAGAATAGGCAAAATAATAGCCTTCGATACCGGATGGCGCGAACGCGACAACCGATGTCTGTCCGTTATAGGAATAATACAGCTCGTACGGCATGTTATAAATATCGTAAAAGCCGTATTTCGCCATGATCTCCTCATTTTCTCGTAAAAACGCGTCCGGGCTTCCGACCTCAAGCACCGAGTCTCCCGCCAGCGTGACAAAAGAATAAAGCATAATAGAAGCGTAATTATTGTCGTTGACTATATAATTTGCCGGATAAACCATCTCGTACGCGCTGAGTCTGAATTCATCAAGATCTGAAGGAACATACGTGATATATACAAAAGGCTCTCCGTTTTTGGTGAGAATGACCTCCTCGATCTCGTTATAATCGTTCTGGCTTACAGGCGCGCCCACTATCGGCGTCAAAAGCGCGGTGGAAGGCGCGAGCAGAGTGTTGGACAGATTGGACGACATTACGTACAAAGCGTCCCTTCCCTCAAATCGCGCGTAAAAGCCTCCTCCGGACGGTATACGGTCTCCGATATAAACCGTGTAAGAGACTCCCTCTGTCGTGGTAAGGGTATAATACGCCGGAGAGTCCGACTCAGAAAGACCGTAAAGCGAAAAATCCTCGCATTTTTCCGTAACGCGTCTGTTAACGATCGTGTATCCCGCGTCAACTACAAACGACGTAAACAGCTGTGTGCTGACAGGCGCCTGAGGATGCTCCTCTATATAAAAGGAATCGTTTTCTCCGCGTACGCAGCTGTAGTTTTCGTAGGAGTTATGGACCTCGATCGATTGTATGTTTTTCATCTCGATATGGGGAAATATCAGTATATTTGTCCCGCTCTCGTCGTAGGCCTCGCCCTCCAGAAGCGTCGGAGGCGGCTCCGGCTCGACCGTATTGTGCTTATTGGCTATCGGCAGGATAACGGCAAAATACAGAATTATGAGAAGTGCCGCCACCGAAGCAAACACTATTATCATGATCTTCTGCTTTTTTACCATTCCCGGTTTTTTTACGGCCTCCCCCTCCGGGGAAGTCATATCCTGATCCTTTTCTTCTTTCATTAAATCCTCCACGCCGCCGCAGGCGGCTAAAAAACCGTTTTTATCGGTCTTTACAGATATGAAAAATTCGCATAGCAAAAAATTTATGCGTAAAAGCGCTCAAACGCTGATTTGATTCAGCATAGCCTTCACGCTGAATCCTCGTTAGAAAACCCGAACTGATTCTGCGCCATTCGGGAAATCGAGACCGCGGTAAGCGGTTACAGGCGACAAAACAACAATTTCGCAAGCAAGCAATAATTTTTCCGCGCAATATATTACAAAAACAAAAGAATTAAGCGAAAAACATATCTTTCAGCCGCATACCGGGATTCCGGATCACCCGAACAATTTTCTGCGCTCAGCGGAAAATTGACGCGTGAAACAATCTGCATTCTGATACAATATAGTATCAATTTCACGCCGCGACAGCTTTGGCTTACATCTTTTTCGAACAAATTTCTGCGCTCAGCGGAAAATTGACGCGTGAAACAATCTGCATTCTGATGCGATATAGTATCAATTTCACGCTGTTATAAACGTTTTCTTTTATAGCAGACCACTATACCGACAGTGCAAACGACCAGCGGCACAGCTACCGTAAGCGTCACAGTCCAGGCATATGCCTGCGCCGTGGTCAGGTTCAGCGACTCGTTTGCGAATACCTTGAAATCAATATCGATAGGCACCAGCTTCTTTCCCATCTGCTCTACAAGGTACATAAGTATGTCGCGGTTGCCGTACGCGTTTGAATCAAGATAACTCGCATCCGTATAGCCGGTAGAGGAAACAAACATATATGTCCTCAGCTCAGCCTGAGTAAGCGGATCAATACGGGTCTGTCTTACAAGCGATGCTATAGGATAAGCCCCGCCGATATTTCCGTTCTCGGGAGTCATCAGCTCGGACGTCTGGTAAGAATACAGAACTGTACCCACCTCGCGGCCGTCCCGGTTCTCCCACAAAGGCTCAAAGGCGATAGGGTTATTTATTATAGTCATAGGCTGTGAGTCAAGCTGACGCAGCGACAGATGGAGCGACGAGGCAAAGCCTTCCGTCGGATAGCTTGCCACAAGTGAAAGACCGTCGCTTGTAAGCGAATGGGAGGTATCTCTTATCTGACCGTCGCTTACCCCGATACCCCATTCCTCCATCCACTGCTTAAGCGTAGTAAGATTACCCTGATGCTGCGGGGAAAGGAATATCATCATATTTCCGCCGTTGTCACTCATAAAGCGCCCCAGCTTCGCTATCTCATCCGCTCCCTCGTCGGCTCCCCTGAAGTCGTACACCGGATCGTTTATTATTATTACTTTGGCGTTCCCCTCGATCTCCTCGGTGCTCAGATCGATAGTACGGACATCAAAGCCAGCGTCTATCATCAGATTGTACAGGGCGTTCGTCTCACCCTGTCCGTCATATACCGTTTCGCCGTGACCGGTCGTAAAATAGCATATAGGATACTCGACACAGAGAGACATTATATACGACGTGAAGCGTCTTTCGCCGTTGAAAGCGTAAACGTCTCCGCTCTCGGCATCAAAAGTGTAAAAGTTTTCATAGGTAACAAGACGGAAGTTTTCCGACTGATTCGACTCGATTATTACATTGTAGGTATAAAGAGGAGTACCGAGCTGCGAGGTATAAATATCAGCAAGCTCCGGATGCGCTATTACGTCGAGATACTCCACGGAAATATTGTTCGGGTACGCCTCTTTAAAGGACTCCGCGCACCTGTACACATAATATCCCGAGCTGTCGTCAAGAACTCTGTCCTTATCCTGACAGAAAATTATCTTTACTTTGACATCCTCAGTCAGCACCTCGTCAAGATACTGCTCCGCCTTATCGGTAATTCCGTAATACTGCTGACCCGTCAGATCAAGATACCAGCCATAGGAATAGGCGAGCGCGTACACAACGGCATTTATTATTATCACCAGAGCCACAAACGCGACTGTAAGACCTACGGCAAGCGAGCCGTACTTGAATTTTCTGTCCGAAAACAGCGATCTCTTTTTCGTGTTTTTATTATTATCCATTTTATAAATGTATGATTCCTTTCTGCTTCTTTGCGTATGCTCGCTTCCTGACGAACGACCGCGCCCGCGGGTGTGAGACCGTCATGCCCAACGGCGCTTTTCGTACACTCTGACCGATAAAAACAGGCAGACAACCGTAAAGGATACGTAGTAAAGCAGCGAGGCAAAATCGAAATAACCCGACGAAAATCCGGAGAATCTGGAATATATACTAAGCCATCTCAATACCGCGCGGAGCGGGGCAAAGCCGATATACGAATTGAGCAACGACACCCCAAGCAGCGCCATCAGAATGGTCAGCGTACCCACGGCTGATATCATCTGGTTTTCCGTCAGCGAGGATATAAGCAAGCCTATTGAGATAAACGTCGCGCCCACGAGCAGCAGTGCCACGCATCCGCCAAGCGCGGTTACGACGTTATATTGATAAAGGTAAGCGTCGCTGAGATAGGAAAACATAATCGGGTAATTGAGGCATGTGATGAGAAAGCTTATCGCGAACATCGTGTATGAGGCGAGAAATTTTGCGCCCACAAAGCCCGGCAGTGTTACCGGAGATGTAAGCAGAAGCTGTTCTGTTCCAAGCTTTCTTTCCTCCGAAAAAGACTTCATGGTCAAAAGCGGAGTCATAAGCGCCATAATTATCAGTTCAGCGGTAAAGAAAGCGCTTACGCTGCTGTCCGTTCCCGCAAGCAGCGTGAAAAAGCAGAACGCAAAGTTCGATATCGCGCAGAACATCGCGATATACGCGTAGCCTATCGGAGATGTGAAAAAAGAGTACATCTCACGTTTATATATCGCCGTCATATCAGTTACCCTTCTTTCTTGAAGCCTTGGCGGACGCTTTGGCGTTTTCTCTGGTCAGGTTCAGGAACACGTCCTCAAGCGAGGCGCTGACCGTTTCCATTCCTATGATAGGCATGTTTTTTTCGGCGCAGAGCGAAAATATTTCTTTTCTTATATCAGCTCCGTCCTTGCTTTCTATCTTAAAGAGCGTCGCTCCCGTGCCCGCTATGTCCCTCGACGCTTCCACATACGAAACGCAGTCCAGCGCCCTTATGGAATCCAGTATTTCTTTTCTTGCGCCGCATATCTGTACCTCAAGACGTCTCGTTCCGGTAATCAGCTGAGTAAGCCTGTCGGTACGCTCGTCCGCGGCGATCCTGCCCTTGTTGATTATCAGTATCCTGTCGCAGACCGCCTGCACCTCGGCAAGTATATGAGTGCTGAGTATAACAGTATGATCGCGTCCGAGGCTTCTGATCAGATTTCTGATTTCGATTATCTGTTTCGGGTCAAGTCCGACCGTCGGCTCGTCAAGTATAATGATGCTTGGATTACCTACCAGAGCCTGAGCTATACCCACTCTTTGGGCATATCCCTTTGACAGGTTTTTTATCAGTCTCTCTCTTATATCGACTATCCTCGTGACCTCACAGACCTCCATTATATGCTTTTGTCTGTTAAGCGTACAGCCCTTCAGCTCATACACAAAATTAAGGTATTCCTTAACCGTCATTTCGGGATAGAGCGGAGGATGCTCCGGCAGATAGCCGATTAGCTTTTTGGCTTCGGTCGGGTTTTCGAGTATCTCAAAGCAGTCGACTGTGACCGAACCCGACGTATATGACAGGTATCCGGTCATCATGTTCATTGTCGTAGTCTTGCCCGCCCCGTTCGGACCGAGGAATCCCACGACCTCATGCTCTCCTATCGTAAAGGAGATGTCGTTGACCGCGTATTTCTGACCGAATTTTTTGACCAGATTTTCCACTTTCAGCATTGTGTTTATTCCTTTTTTTATTACCTATAGATTGCCTTAACTCAAAAGGCGGCGGCCTACGGTTACAGCGTCCGCCGCATCTGACACTTATACGTATTTTATTGTAGCACACAAATTTAAATAAGTCTTGAATAAAGTGATATTTTTCATAAAAAAACACATAGAAAAAGCTTCCCGTTTGGGAAAGCTGTAGTATTCGACGCGCAGCAAATCAGTTTATAAAGGAGACGGGAACTTTTTTCTCAGGGGGCTGTCGCAATAAGAGCCCTCCAAAGAGCAAAAAAGCGGTTGTTCTTTACCGAAAGGTATTGAACAACCGCTTGCTTTGTTGTATAATTGAATTACCAAAAACAACATACAAGAAAGCAAGGATATTATACA
>CALYAD010000024.1 GCA_944393415.1 uncultured Clostridia bacterium
TTACTCAATCGGATGTGGATGCCATCGCTTCTCTTTTGAACAGGCGCCCACGTAAATCTCTGGGCTGGAGGTCTCCTGAAGAAGTTTTTTTCAAAAAATCTTTGCACTTGACTTGACAATTCGAGCGAAAAACTTTTCTGAAAGGTAATATTTAATCAGCCCCTTGGTCGATCCTATAATTATGGAAAGGAAATACATATCAGAATGCTTACACTTAGGATATTAGGTAAAGACGGCTCCGTAAAGCTTGAAAAAAAGGGCATGAGCATAGACGCGCTTTACGAAGGCCGGCTTAGCGATGGAGACAGGATCAGGGTATCTCTGAGTAACTGTGATTTTATCGCGGTCAGGCTTGATCCGACGCTTGCAGAAAGCATTGTCTGGGTCCCGAACAAAAGCTTTGAGTTTGATATCCCCACTGCGCACCAGCTGAGAATGGGATATCATCCGGACGCGTTCGCCGGGGACTCACACCGGATAACCGTCAGGGAGCCTGAGGACGATGAGATATACGGCTACCGCAATATCGCCCTGAATTCACATGACAGACACGCCAAGGTCAGGTATTTCCCCCACGCGACCGCTAATTTCGTGACGCGCGAGGATCCCTGCTTTTACGAGCGCAACGCAATTGACGGGGTAATAAACAACCAAGGACACGGCGCGTATCCGTACCATTCATGGGCGGGAGGAGCCCGAAACGATCTTTCATTCTTTCTCGACTTCGGGCGCGAGGCAGAGATAGACAAGCTCGTTTTCTATCTGCGCGCTGATTTCGCGCACGACCCGAAAACCGGAATACCGCACGATTCCTACTGGAAAAGTATAGATATCGAGTTTTCTGACGGAGAGGTGATAAACGCTTCTTTCAAGATGGACGGCACAGACCTTAATCCGGCGAACTCAAAGGGACAGGCGGTGACCTTTGACAAAAAAATAACAAGGTCCGTGCGTCTGTTCAATTTCACACAGGTTTCCGAGGTACTCTCTTTCGCGGCGCTTACGCAGATTGAGGTGTACGGAAATATTATAAAGGAGGATTTAAGTAAAATGGAAGTACGTCAGGCATCCAATGCAAAAGATGTAAAACACTACACAACGGAAAGGCTTCGCGAGGAATTCCATATCGCCAGCCTGTTCACAAAGGACAATATCAGAATGGTCTACAGCCATATTGACAGAATAATCACCGCCGGTCTTATGCCGGTCAGACAGGTACTTAAACTTGAGGCGGGCAAGGAGCTTGCCGCGGACTATTTCCTTGAAAGACGTGAAATGGGCTGCATCAATATCGGCGGAAAGGGCGTCATCACAGTCGACGGCAAGGAGTACGAGATGAATCCCCGCGACGGTATCTACATAGGTATGGGCAACAAAGACATCACCTTCAAGAGCTGCGACGAGGAAAACCCGGCAAAGTTTTACGTGAGCTCCTGCCCCGCTCACACTACCTATCCGACAGTTAAGATAGACATCACCAAGGCTAAAAAGGTTCCGTGCGGTTCCGTCGAGGAGTGCAACAAAAGGGTTATCAACCAGTACATACATCCCGAGGTGATGAAGAGCTGCCAGCTTGCAATGGGTCTTACCCAGCTTGAGCCCGGCTCAAACTGGAACACGATGCCCTGCCATACTCACGACAGACGTATGGAGGTTTATCTCTATCTCGATATGGGTGAAAACGACGTTGTGTTCCACATGATGGGCGAGCCCAACGAGACCAGGCATATCATCATGCACAACGAGGAGGCCGTTATTTCTCCCTCCTGGTCGATACATTCCGGGGTCGGAACACGCGCGTACTCCTTTATCTGGGCTATGTGCGGAGAAAACCAGGAATTTGATGATATGGATCATATAGAGACCAGGGATCTTCTGTAATAAGTTCCGTTATGTCAGACGTTTCGGAGCTTGTTAAGACCGGCTATGGGACGAATATCCGCGGTTTGCTCTTTTGCCGCTCATTTCGTCCCGTATCCCCGTCTGACACGCGCCGCGCTCTCTCATTCCGGAATTTAAATAAAATAGAAAGGTATGTATAAAAATGGAAAACATGTTCAGTCTTAATGGAAAGATCGCTCTTGTCACCGGCGCTTCATACGGCATCGGCTTTGCTATCGCGAAGGCATTCGCTAAAGCCGGCGCCACTATCGTGTTCAACGATATAAAGCAGGAGCTTGTCGACAAAGGGCTTGCTTCCTACAAAGAAGAAGGAATCGACGCTCACGGCTATGTCTGCGACGTTACCGACGAAGCGGCCGTCAACGCCTTTATCGCCCGTGTCGAGAATGAAATCGGAGTTATTGACATTCTTGTTAACAACGCAGGTATTATCAAAAGAATACCCATGTGCGAGATGACCGCCGAGCAGTTCCGTCAGGTTATCGACGTGGATCTCAACGCC
This sequence comes from uncultured Clostridia bacterium, assembly GCA_944393415.1. Lineage (GTDB taxonomy): Bacteria > Bacillota > Clostridia > Oscillospirales > CAG-272 > SIG673. Next base: position 2,405 of record CALYAD010000024.1, read on the forward strand.
CCATTCATAGTATCTAAAGCCGTTATTCCCTCCATGATCAAGAAGGGGCACGGTAAGATCATAAACATCTGCTCGATGATGAGCGAGCTCGGACGCGAGACCGTTTCCGCGTATGCCGCAGCGAAAGGCGGACTCAAGATGCTCACAAGGAATATCGCTTCTGAGTACGGCGAGTACAATATTCAGTGCAACGGTATAGGTCCCGGTTATATCGCGACTCCTCAGACCGCTCCTCTCCGCGAGCGTCAGCCCGACGGCTCGCGTCACCCGTTCGATTCCTTTATCATTTCGAAGACACCCGCCGCCCGTTGGGGAGAAGCGGACGACCTTGGCGGTCCCGCGGTTTTCCTCGCTTCCGACGCGTCCAATTTCGTAAACGGACATATTCTCTATGTTGACGGCGGTATCCTTGCGTATATCGGAAAGCAGCCTCAGTAAGAGAAAACCTGATATTCGCTAATCCAAAGGAAAGGCAATAACAATATGTACGACAAGATAATAAATGACAATAAAAGCTGGATAGATGCCACATTTGATAAGCTGAACAAAAAGCTTTCCCGTACGGCTGTAAGCTCCAGATACAAAATACCGTATACAACGGTGAACGGCGTTCACGACGACCGCTCCTCCCGTCCGGATACTTGGACAAACGGCTTCTGGGGCGGACTTATGTGGCTTATGTACAACGCCACAAAAAACGAGGATTACAAGCTTACCGCGCTTGAATCGGAAAAGCTTATGGACAAGGGCTTTTACGAAGCCGATAAGCTGCACCATGACGTCGGCTTTATGTACCACATCCTTGACGGTGCAAATTATCGTCTGACCGGAGACAAAGCGGCTCGGAACAAAGACCTTTTAGCCGCTATGTCGCTTATGTCGCGTTACAACGTAGAAGGCAATTACATACGCTCCTGGAACGGTAAATGGTACGGAGAAGACAATAACGGCTGGACCATTATCGACTGTATGATGAATATACCGATCCTTTACTGGGCATCGGAGCAGATAGGAGACGACCGATTCAAGAAAATAGCGATACGCTATGCGGATATGGCTATGCGCGATCATGTTCGTCCCGACGGTTCGGTAAATCATATTGTAGTTCACGATACCGAGATACCGGATACCGTTCTCGGCACCAAAGCGGGACAGGGCTACGCTGTAGGCTCCTGCTGGTCGAGGGGCGCTTCCTGGGCGCTGTACGGTTTCGTCCTCTCCTACATCCATACAAAGGAAGAAAAATATCTCGATACCGCCAAAAAGGTAGCGCATTACTTCATTTCAAACCTTATAGCGGACGATTGGAAGCCGGTAGTGGATTTCCGTGCGCCCGAAGAACCGAAGTACTATGACAGTACGGCCGGAGCTATCGCCGCCTGCGGTCTTATTGAGATAGCTAAGAATGTATCCGAGTATGAAAAAAATATGTACCTGACTGCCGCCATCAAGCTGCTGAAGTCTCTTGAGGAGAACTTCTGTAACTGGGAGGAAAACGAGGACTCAATACTGCAGATGGGAACGGAAATGTACACAAACGGTATTCACATGCCGATAATTTACGGAGATTACTTCTTTACCGAGGCTATTCTAAAGCTGAAGGGCTCTGATTTCCTGCCTTGGTAACCTACTTTCTTGAAAGAAAGTAGGCAAAGAACTTCTCTTACAACGCATACTTGATGCTTTGTCAATTTCGGAAATATCATCAGCTTTCTGATTAAAGGAAAGCAGGCAAAGAACTTCTATTACAAACGCATTCTTGATGCTTTGTCAAAACCGGAAGTAGCATTAGCTTTCTGAATGAAAGCAAGCTTCAAGCAGCGGGCAAATGAACCATATTCCCCGCACATAATACGCGATGTGTATCGCGCTTGAATTGTTCTCATTATGATATAATATCAATAACCGACTCAGGAACTAAACTAACCTGAATATGCCGGTGGCTCCGCCTCTTTCTTTTTCTTTGGTTCCTTTCTTTTTCTTTCTGGCGGTGACAGAAAGACCAAAGAAAGGAATGAAAAATATCTCACTTTAAAGGAGATTACGTATATGTTTTATGATGATTACATAAAAGAAAACAGCGAGTGGATAAACGAAGTATTTGCCAAACTCGATAAAAAGCTGTCACGTACCGCTGTAAAATCAAGATACAAGCTGCCTTACACCACATATGACGGAGTCCATGACAACGCTAAATACGTCCACGGATGGACAAACGGCTTTTGGGGCGGTCTTATGTGGCTTATGTACAATGCCACCAAAAATGAGGATTACAAACTTACGGCTCTTGAGTCCGAAAAAATGATGGACAAAGCCTTTGCGGAAATTGATAATTTCTATCACGACGTTGGTTTTATGTGGCATATCCTCGCTGGCGCCAATTACCGTCTCACCGGAGACATGGCTGCCAGAAACAAAGATCTTATCTGCGCTATGACGCTTATGTCCCGTTACAATGTCGGCGGCGATTTCATACGCGCTTGGAACGGTAAGGAGCAAACGACTTGGACTATTATCGACTGTATGATGAATATTCCTCTTCTTTACTGGGCGTCGGAGCAGATCGGAGACGACCGCTTTAAGAAAATCGCTCTTCGTTTTGCCGATATGGCTATGCGTGACCATGTTCGTCCCGACGGCTCTGTAAACCATATAGTTGTTCATGACGAAAACGAACCCGGACACGTGATAGAAACACTTGGCGGTCAAGGCTACGAGGTTGGCTCCTGTTGGTCAAGAGGCGACGCGTGGGCGCTTTACGGATTTATTCTTTCCTACATTCACACAAAGGAAGAAAAATATCTCGACACTGCAAAGCTTGTCGCTCAGTATTTTATTGCAAACGTGGTCGCGACTGACTGGCTGCCTCTGATAGATTTCCGTGCGCCTGAAGAACCTGTATATTACGACAGCACAGCCGGAGCTATCGCTGCCTGCGGTCTTATTGAGATAGCAAAAAATGTCCCTGAGCACGAAAAGAAAATGTATATTACCTCTGCCGTTAAGCTCCTTAAGGCTATGGAAAAGGCTTGGTGCAACTGGGAGGAAAACGAGGATTCCATCCTTCAGATGGGCTCGGAGCAGTACAAGAGCGGCAGGCACAAACCTATAATTTACGGAGATTACTTCTTTACCGAGGCTATTCTCAAGCTTAAAGGCTTCGATTTCCTGCCTTGGTAACCTACTTTCTTGAAAGAAAGTAGGCAAAGAACTTCTCTTACAAACGCATTCTTGATGCTTTGTCAAAACCGGAAGTAGCATCAGCTTTCTGATTAAAGGAAAGCAGGCAAAGAACTTCTCTTACAAACGCATCCTTGATGCTTTGTCAAAACCGGAAGTAGCATTAACTTTCTGATTGAAGAAATCAGACTGCAAGCACCTTGGCAAAGACTTTACTTGCAAAAGCATATTAGATTTTCGAGTATTTATAAAAACGGAGAAAACTCAGATGATTTACGATAATATCATAAACGAAAACCGTCAGTGGATAGACGAGGTCTGGGAAAAGCTTGACAAAAAGCTTTCCGTTACCGCTGTCAGATCCCGCGACAAGATACCATATACAACTAAAAACGGTGTTCATGACAGCAAGACGGGCAACGACATAACCTGGTGGACAAACGGCTTCTGGGGCGCTCTTATGTGGGTCATGTACGCCGGTACAAAAAAAGATGTCTACAAAGAGACCGCCGACAACGCCGAAAAGCTTCTTGACGCGGCGTTTGAGGATGTTACAAAGCTTCATCACGACGTCGGCTTTATGTGGCATATCAGCTCCGGCGCAAGCTATAAGCTGACAGGTAACATGGCATCCCGCAACCGCGACCTGCTCGCCGCTATGACTCTTATGTCACGCTACAACGTCAGCGGTGATTATATCCGTTCTTGGAACGGCGGCAACAACGCCGGATGGACAATTATTGACTGTATGATGAACATACCTCAGCTTTACTGGGCGTCGGAGCAGATCGGGGATGACCGCTTCAAAAAGATAGCTCTGCATTACGCAGACATGGCTATGCGCGACCATGTTCGTCCCGACGGCTCTGTAAACCATATAGTTTCGCATGATGTTGAGACCGGAGAGGTAATTGAGACCTTTGGCGGTCAGGGCTATGAAGTCGGATCCTGCTGGTCAAGAGGCGACGCTTGGGCGCTCTATGGCTTTATCCTGTCTTACATCCACACAAAGGAAGAAAAATATCTCGATACCGCCAAAAAGATCGCTCATTACTTTATTTCCAATCTTGTTGCGACTGACTGGCTTCCCCTTGTCGACTTCCGTCAGCCGGAAGAGCCTGTCCTTTACGACAGCACCGCCGGAGCCATCGCCGCCTGCGGTCTCATTGAAATTGCTAAAAATGTTCCCGAATTTGAAAAGAAGATTTACATAACTGCCGCGATAAAGCTTCTGAAGGCCATGGAGAAGGCATGGTGCAACTGGGAGGAAAACGAAGACTCCATCCTTCAGATGGGAACGGAGGCTTACAAGCATGGTATCCACATGCCTATAATTTATGGCGATTACTTCTTTGCCGAGGCTATCTTAAAGCTGAAAGGCTCTGATTTCCTGCCTTGGTAACCTACTTTCTTGAAAGAAAGTAGGCAAAGAACTTCTCTTACAAACGCGTCCTCGATGCTTTGTCAATATCGGAAGTATCATCGGCTTTCTGATTGAAAGAAAGCAGGCAAAGAACTTCTTTTACAAACGCGTCCTCGATGCTTTGTCAATATCGGAAGTATCATCAGCTTTCTGATTGAAAGAAAGTAGGCAAAAAACTTCTCTTACAAACGCATCCTTGATGCATTGTCAAAATCGGAAGTATCATCAGCTTTCTGATTGAAAGAAAGCAGGCAAAGAACTTCTCTTACAAACGCATCCTTGATGCATTGTCAATATCGGAAATATCATCAGCTTTCTGATTGAAAGAAAGCAGGCAAAGAACTTCTCTTACAAACGCGTCCTCGATGCTTTGTCAATATCGGAAGTATCATCAGCTTTCTGATTGAAAGAAAGCTGGCAAAAAACTTCTTTTACAAACGCATCCTCGATGCTTTGTCAATATCGGAAGTATCATCAGCTTTCTGATTGAAAGAAAGCAGTCAAAGAACTCCTCTTACAGCAGGTACAGCGTACTTGGGTAAGCAGGCAAAAAACCCTTCTTCCAGAGCTATATCAGAGTTTAGCAGAAGTATCCGTGTTTTTTCGTTTATCTTCTCTATTCGTCTTTAGCTCCCTGCACTCATAATTTTAATTTTTACGGTCAGCGCCGTATCAGCCCGTTATCAGACACGATACGGTATTTGATACGGCGTTATTTTATAAAAAATTAGCCGCCCTTGGCGGTATGAGGTATTATTATGTTAGACAAACTACCCGGAAAAGATTTTGATGTTATTGGAATAGGCGAGGTAATGCTCCGGCTTTCTCCCGTTGGCAAGGAGCGTATCTCTCAGAGTGAAACGTTTGATAAGATGGCCGGAGGCTCTGAGCTAAACGTTGTTTCCGGAATCTCTCAGCTTGGACTCCGTACCGGAATTATAACCAAGCTCCCGGCAAACGAGATAGGAAGCTTTATAAAGAACAAGATTCGATACAGCGGTACCAGTGATGATTATATCACATACGATACCGGCGACAGCAAACGTCTTGGAATATATTACTATGAAAGCGGGGCATTTCCCCGAGTTTCCATGGTCTCCTATGACCGTGCCGGATCATCATTTACACGTTTCCGGAGGAGCGACGTCGATCCATCGGTATATCGCAGCTCAAAAATCTTTCATGTCAGCGGTATAACCCTCGGACTTGGCGCTGATATACGCTCCGAGGTATGTGAAATGATGCGTGAGTTTTCTGAAAACGGCGCTCTTGTTTCATTTGATGTGAACTACCGCGCCGCTTTATGGGACGAGGCTACTGCGCGGGATACCGTTTTATCCATTCTCCCGTGTGTAAACTTACTTTTCGTCTCAGAGGAAACTTTGCGCCGTATGCTTGGACGTTCCGGCACTCTTAGTGAGATACATCTTCAGCTTGCCTCTGAATACCCCGGACTTAAAATGATCGCCAGTACCATGCGTACCGTCGTTTCACCGACCAGGCACGATTTTACTTCATTTATTACCGACTGCGCCGAGAAACGTCATTTTTCAGAGGAGCCATACCGTGATATTGAAGTAGTAGACCGTATAGGAAGCGGAGACGCTTACGTTGCAGGCGCGCTGTACGGACTGCTGCGCTACGGTGATATCGAAAGGGCCGCGCTTTATGGCGACGCTATGTCTGCTGTAAAAAATACCATCCCCGGCGATATGACTGTATGTAGTCTTGAAGATATCGAACGTGTAATCAGCTCTCATAATGACACCGGATTTCATAGCGAAATGGTACGGTAAAAAACGGGTTCGATCTTCCAAAAACTTCTTCGGGAAAAGATATTTTTCAGATTTCATCAAAGCGGGACTTCTTGAATGCTAAGTCGGATAAAATCTGATTCAGACGGTTCTCGCTTCCCTGCTTAACCCCCGAAGCGATGTAACCTTCGACTTTTTTAGCGGAACGCCGGAATGTACGTCGCGTAGAGATATGATAAAGCCGCTTGCTCAAATCCAAATATATATCCGGAAAAGTTTTTGGGAAGTTTCAGAAACTCTTTTGACAAAAAGGATCCTCAATGGAAAAAACAAGGCTGAGTATATATCATTTCATATGTACTCAGCCTCGCGTTTTAACTTCGAAAACGTTTCCCGCGCATATTTGCCGGGCTTTTAATTAATCCACACTCTTTTCTGTGGCCCTTCCTCGTCTTTTTTTAACGAGCAACACAAAGGCGGTCGTCGCCGCCCCTACTCCCAGGAGTGTAAGCAGCCAAGCCCATACCGGCATTAAAGGAAACTTATAAAACAGACTCCCGTCGGCTTCAATACCGTAGCTCCTGAAAAACGAGCCCTCCACCTTAAAAACCTTGACTGCAGAGGCAATAAATGCATCGTCTCCCTGAAAGACCGCCATACCGGCGGCGTTTGCAAGCTTATATCCGGAGTCCGTCTCGCGATAAAAGGCAACTCTCTGCTCCGCCTTATTGGTGAGCTCGCCCGTCAGCTTTATTACAGGCACTACTTCATTACCGCTTTGATCTGTATAAATACAAAGCCCTATAACATTTTTGTTTGACACAACCGCGCTTCCGTTCATCACGGTCTCACCCTTTACGATCACCTCGGGAGTTCCGCCGCGATTGTTGCCGACCGCGCCGCCGCTCATTTCAAAGTAACCCTCAGAATAAACCGCGCCGCCGAAGAGCGCGGTGTTGGAATTGATCTCTCCGCCTGACATTACAAAGATACCGGAAGAAGCCGAATAGACCGCTCCGCCTCTTCCTCCGCTCTCACCGTTTACCATACTGCCGTCGGTGTAGGCAAATGATCCGGTATTATATACGCTGCCTCCGTCACCGGAAGCGGAGTTTCCGTCTGAATAAAATCCGTTTACGACCAATATACCCTCATTTGTAAGCATACCGCCCACGCCTTCCGAATGATTGTCGAGCGCCATTATACTTATTATGCTCATTTCGCATATCTTTCCCGAGTCACTGTCTTTGCCGCAAAAAAGCCCTCCGCCGCTTATCGAAGCGGTGTTTTCATTCATTGACATATTGCTAAGCTCAGCCTCCGAACAAATGTAAGCCCCTCCGCCGCGTTTTGCGCTGTTGGCGCTCATTTCGACATCGGTAAGCACAATCCTGCCGCCGACCGTATATATCGCTCCCCCATCGTTCTCCGCCGAGCAATCGGTGAAAAACGATTTTTCAATTGTTAGTTTACCTCCTTCTCCGGAGACGGTACCGTCAAAATATATCGCTCCGCCGTCATATGCCCTGCAGTTATTTATACGACAGGCAAAAATATTGACTTCAGGAGAAAATACCTTTCCGGAGCTTTCGATAGAATTTATTGAAAGCGCACCGCCGCTTACGGATGAAACCGCGTTACGAAATAAAACACGACTGTTTAATGTAAGCCTTGCCCCTCCGTTAACACTGATCAGTGAACCGTCAGCAACCGGAAAATCTTCCGAGTTACCGTCTAAAATTATATTCGCTTCGTCTGACTCGCCGTACTCACTGCCGTAGTTTCTCTCAAGCTCAAGGCTTGGGGTCTGTCCGTTAGAACCGTCAAGAACAATCAGCGAGCCCTCTTCAAAGCCTCTTGCGATCGTACATCCACCGCCTACCAGACGGTAGCTTCCCTCTTTAATAATTATAGGACTTTGCAGTATAACGCTGTTTCTCAGCCTTATTTCTCCCGTCTCCTCCTGCATTACCGAGGCGTTGGGATTTCCGAAGCTGTCTACTCCGAACGCCGCTATTAGCTCATCAATATTGCTTACGCTTCCTCCGGGGGCACTTTCGGCGTAATCGAGATTTCCCGCTCCTATTGACGTAATGACCGAAAAAAGCGCCGCAATTGAAAGCGCAAACATTATTACCGCTGTTTTCTTAAATGCTTTAACCATTAAACTCCTCCGCTCTGAATATTTTTACCATCCGGTTGATTAAAATCATCAAATGAAAATTCCCCGTATTCAAATAACCGCCGCGTTTTTTATAATTTACCGCGCGAGCTGATTTTTGCTTTCTCCTACATAAACCTTAACTGCCGCACCGTATACTGATATCCGGTGCGGCAGTTTTACATATTTAAGTCGATCCCTTTCCTCAAGCCGATTCCGCGCTTTTACTTAATTGATCTGCGCAAGCCATAAAGGTAAATTCAGTACTTTATTTCAGGCTTTTATCAGTCTACAGTCCATGAATCTATATCCTTCCACGTGTAAGTGGTGCCAAGCTCCGGAGCGCTGTCCGGATTTGATATCACCTTGAACACGACCGCCAGCTTGTATTCCGTAACATTTTCCGCAGTCACGCACAGCTTCGTAAATTCGGTACGGCTGTATTCGACATACCCTCCGTTAGGATAGTTTGGATCGTTTACGGTATCTCCCGTGTACGCGGGATCAAGTGATTCAGCCTCCATCGCGGTAAAGCGGGCGCTCTGAATATCGCTGACTATCTCAGCATACAGGTATATTCCGTTTCTGCTTATAACGGCGCTCTTTCCGTCGTCTGAAATGGTTATATTGCCCTGAGTGTGAGCAAACCACCAGATATCCATCGCGGTATCAAACTTTGCTTCATCCTGAATTATTATCGTACTGCGGTTATCGGTATACCAAAGACCTCTCTTTCCCTCTGTCATATGGCTGTATGCCGGCGCCATATCTACAACTCCCAGAGCGGAATTGGTACCGCTTTCATAGCGGAGAGCGTCTGATACCGCCGTCGCGGTCTGATCCGGCGTCGGCGTGCGTCCTGCGTTCGGGTTTCCTGTCGCTCCGCTCCAGGACGATCCGTGAGGTATCATAACGAGTGTGTTCTGTCCTTCGGCGCGCTTGCGGTAATACGCCCAACGGTATGACCCGAAATATCCTTCCACATTATAAGCTTCGGATCCGAGATCGCATATCATATACGTGCCGTCTACGCAAATAATGAAGTTTCCGATGTCAAGGTCGCCGTGAGAAGCCTGGTTGTCTCCTCCGTGGAGTCCGGTAAAGACGCTGGAATTCGCGTCCCAGGAGTCGCGGAAGGTCATTATAGTGTCAAGTGAATAGTAAGCGTCAAGTGAAAGCGTTACCGAGTTATTGACTATATGAGGATTAAAGTACATTACATCGTACATGCTTACGCTCTTCCAGCCCTCGTTTATCGCCTGACGGCGTATGGTATTAACGTTTCCATCCTCCGCCTTGAGCGCAAACCATGCGGCGATATTGGTATCCGCGGAGCCGCTTCCGCCGTCATGGAAGCCCCATGTGGTATTCATGCTTCCCAAATATGTGGTAAAGTATACTGAATGCGCGAATCCCGGAGCCTGGTATACTCCATAGTTGGTTCCGCACGCGCTGTCAAGTGAGGAAATAAACACATGCGTATATGTGGTTCCGTAAGACCAGTAGCCCGGTCCTTCCTCATAACCGCCGTCCGGACCGTATACCCACATTCCTTTTTCTATTGCTCTGATGCTTTCGCCGATGACCGTAATCACGTCCTCCCGGAAGCGTTCTACGTTGGCAAGCGCGAGCGCCGCGCTCATTATACCTCCGTTGCACACGCCGTTCCAGTTGTTGGTCGCGCTTCCGAGACCGTACGTGCCTCCGAGAGCGGTCGTGGTCTTAAGTCCGAAGTTGTACATCGCGTTCTCGAACACTTCTCTTCTTTCCGGAGTCCAGTAATCGTACAGCCAGTCGTACGCGATAGCCATAGGATAGGCAAGCTCAGCGGTATCGAGATAATGCGACGGATGCCAGTCCGGGAAGTTCGCGACCGCCTCGGCCTCCTTCCATATCCTCTCCGCGATAAGCTCAGCCTTTTCCGGGTCGTCAAACTCATAAAGCTTATAAAGCAGCGCCATCGGTATCATACGGTTCATTGCCTCACGCGAAACGCTAAGCAGTCTTACGCCGTCGGTGATTTCATATTTTACCGGTTCCGCGTTGTACTGAGAAGAACCGACTCCGTAATTCGCCTCAAGAATCTCTATATAATCCTGAAGCGTACCGTCCATCCTCTTATAGTAGTTTAGCGCGTCGAAGCTTTCCTGGTTAAGCATCAGATATGGGTGCTCGCCGCCGGAGTAGTCGTTGAGGTCGTCAACTATCTGCTCTCCGGTGGGTCTGACATATATACACTCCTCGATAATATCAAATATGGTGTCGTAGTCCTCATCGCTGTCGAATATCTCCGGAGTGGAGGAAAGCACTATAAGTCCCATACGGTCCACATAGCACTCGGTATATCCGAATATCTGCATGGCGTCCGTTTCCGTTATGAAAAGAGCGTCGCCGTTTGTCATCGCGGGCGCTGACAAAGTATTGCGTTCTCCGTCTATGAAGTAATATTTGCCTTCGGTAAACTTATATTCCTTACCGTCCATTTCGAATATAAGCACCTTTCCGCCGGGATAGTACCTCGCGTTGTTATCCTCAGACGCCGCGAAAACATTCACAGGCAGATAATAACTGTCTCCGCTTTGGAATACTATCGCGTCCTTGTCGTACTGATTGGCCGGATAAAGCGTTTTGTCAATAACCCCCGCGTAACCGCCGAGTGCAAACGCCGCGGCGCCTTCAAGCTCGCTGATCGAGATAAGCGAAGCAGAGGTGTTCTCAGCGTCACTGAATACCATAGACGTAATATATATCTGCCCCTGCGTGGGATTGTTCTGACTCCAGCCGTCAAGCGTCATCTGTATCGACGTTATCTTGGACCATCCGAGAGGAGTACGATTGGCTCCGAAATCCGATTTGGAAACCACGATCCGGTTCCAGCCGGATTCGAAGCTGATCTGCCTGCCGTAATAATCGCTTCCGTCGGTCGTATCATTTTCACTGTTGAAATTGAACTGAACGGTAGCGTTACCTATCTCCTGCGGCAGATACACATAAAACTCAAGCGTCTTCCAGTCAGACATGTCAATAACGTTCTTGCCGGAATCCTCGTCGTAATACTGTGTGTAAACCCTTTTGGATAAGTCGATATCCCAGCCGAAGCTGCTTGAAGACAGCGTCTGGTTTCTGGCAGAGAAATTCCATAAAAAGCCCTCGATGTCTCCGTTCGGAGCCTCTGAAGGAAATTCCATCCTGCTGCTTGTGAACTTGGCGTCCCGTTCGCTTGAAAGCAGATACCAGCTTCTTATCTCCTCTTCGTCAGGAGCGGTATATATAAGCTGATATTTTCCTTCAACCGTCATTGTAATACCGTCGCCTGCAACGGTGTAAGCCTCTGAGGAGAGCAGCTTTCCGTCAAGAACCACGCCCAGCGCATTGGAAACGCTGTATGATCCCGAGGAAGTCAGAGTAACGTTATATCCCGTATCGGTCTCCTCGGAATTTATCTTATAAGGAGCGTCGTAAAAGTCCCCGCCGGAGGTCACTCCGGTCTCGTCGGTCTTAAGAGTTATGACATTATCCGCAAAGCTCTTGATAATTTCCAGCTTTCCCTTTTTATATGGACTGTAGGTCCTTATACCGTCATACGAAACCTTATTCCCGTAACCTTCGTAGCCCTTTATAGTGGTACGGTCATTATACGCCTTAAACGCCACATCATAAACAGTGCGGCTGTTATTTTCCTCCGAATAATCTGTATAAAGGGTAAACGTATTGCCGTCCGGCATGGTTACATTGATATATGCCACCGCCGAATACTCTTTCATAAAATCCGCGGCGGCAATATTCGACACCGAGCCGGTATAATAATAGAAATTATCTGTGGTCGTATACCATTCGGACGATATCTGATCGTCAAAATCCGTATATCCGGACTCAGCGAGAGCCTCGAGCGTAACATACCCGTAGGTATTGCGGTAATATTCTGTAGGAACAAGGAGCATATGGGTTTCCACGCTTGCTCCCATTGAGATCATCGCGTCATAATCCGATTTTGAAAGCTTGGCTATAAAACGAAGTCCCGGCGCGTCCTCTACAGTGCGTACCGACGCACCGCTGAGCATTGCGAATTCCATTCCGAGAGCCTCAACGGTTATATCGCCGCTGACTCTGAAGTATTCTCCCGAAGAAACAAACGACACATTTCCCGAGGCGTCGGTTATCTTCCAGCCGAGAAATTCCTTATTTCCCATGTCCACAGGATCGGGAAGCAACAGGCGGTTATCTTCAACGTTCCCAGACGAAATTATTTTATCGCCGTTTTTTATCGTCGCGTTATAGCCTATAAAGGCCTTTCCGCCGGTAAAGCTCACGATGGAATTGCTGAAGGTCTTTCCGAAATACTCTCCGGTAATCTCCTGATTCCCCGTAAGTATCATATTGTCCTTATAATAACGAAGATATGAACCCTCCACCGAAACACCGTTTTTAGCGGGAGTTTCGGTATCTACGCAAACCGGAGCGTCGCCGGTATATACATAAACGTTATCTATAACGACGCTTCCGTCACAACCCTGTCTGGATGAAAACTGCAACGATCTGATCTCCTGGATCTGAATGGTAGCCGGATCAACCTCTCCTTTGTAATACGTGATCCTGTCTTTGACAAGAATACCGTTTACATATACGTCAAACGTATTCTGTTCGGGGTGTATGGCGACGCTTACGCGCGTATAATCGGTTGAGGTCAGCTTGCAGAAATATTCACTGTCTGAATAGTTGGGAGCAAAGACATAGCCTTCAGGGGTCATCTGAAGCAGCTGATTGAATATAGTTTCTCCCGACGCCGGCGCGCGGTCGATTATCTGCAGAAAATTTATATTTCCTATGTTGTTATAATCTTCGCCAAGCATGTATTCCGCTTCATATACAAGCTCAAGCCCCTCAGTGCTCTGATTCCTGTTCATAAAAAGGTTTATGTAACAGTCGCCGTTCGTTGAGGCCTCGGAATCATAGAATCTGATAGCGAGATCAGACGCGCCGTCACGCTCTATAAGCTCCGCCTTTGAGGATTTAAGTATAACCGCCAGCCTCGGGTCTCCGCTTGGCTGAGACGAATGACGGAAGTCTGTCTGAACGGTAAAGCTTTTACTTCCCGGAGTAAGGAGAGACGAGCCGAAATACGTCTCACCGGCATTTACCGTTATTTGGGCGAGAATGTTTCTGTCAGACAGAGCCTCTCTGAATTCCTCCGTTTCCGGAGTGCCCTCGGTACCTATCGGACTGTATCCGTCATACATACCGACGAACGCGCCGTCTTCTCCGAAAACATAAGTATGTAAGCCTATCTGACGCACTCCCGTGACATACTGTCCGTTTTCGTAATATCGTTCCACGCCTTCCTCATCCTTTACCCACCCCTGCGTGCCGCTTCCGTCGGCTAAAGCGCCGAGCGTGATTACGGACACGGTAAGTATGGCCATGAAGAAGGTAAGAAGCGCTTTTACGTGTTTTTTCATCGCAAAAAAATCCTTTCGTTTGTTTTTCAGACTATTTTCCCGATTACCGGGATGCAGAGTCAGGCATTATTCGATAATAATTATAACATATATTAAAAACCAATTTTCAGCAGTAATATTAAAAAAAGTTTTTCGATGTAGAAATTATAGGCTGATTTTTGTCGACATTGCACAAAAAGCTATCCAAAATAAACTATCCTCCACGCAATCGGCATTTTTCTTTTCGGTCACTGCTCCCCGGTTCCCGCCCTCAAAGCTTCCAGCTTCTTTTCTATCGCGGCTATAGCCTCTTCAGTCGAGGCGCACCCCTCGGTCGCGCTTTCCATCGGGCAGGGACCGTCCCCGCGTCTGTTTACTATGCCATCGGTCATACTACCGTACTCAAACGGTATACCGCTATCCTCCAGTACCTTTGCGGCGTGCCGGCTTAGTACGTCTGTGTAAAGCATACCTACATTGCCCGCCACGAGCAGCCATGCGGACGCGCGTCCGGTCACTTTGTCCGCAATATATGCGCCTTTGATCAGTTCGGGGTCATTTCTGAGCAATCCGAGCAGAGGTTTTATCCCTCTTTCATGCGATACGAAATTTCTCTCCCCGTTTACCACGGCAAGTGTCCCCGCGCTGCTCTCAAGCAGTTTCTTTGCTTTTAACAGTTCCTTTACCATAAACAGACCAATGATACCTTCCGATGTATGTAAAATACGGCGCAAACGCCAGTTAACGATATTATATCACGCGCCGCCCGCTTTGTCAAGGCGAAAAAAAATGAAATTCAGATATAAGGGGCTGTCGCAATAAGAGCCCCCAAAGAGCAAAAAAGCGGTTGTTCTTTACCGAAAGGTATTGAACAACCGCTTGCTTTGTTGTATAATTGAATTACCAAAAACAACATACAAGAAAGCAAGGAT
>CALYAD010000025.1 GCA_944393415.1 uncultured Clostridia bacterium
TTTCCTTTCTTGGTTTACTCGTCATTTACCATTATAAAGGTTTTTTCAGTGAGTTGCAATCCTTTTTCACCTTTTTGCCTCTCTTTTTCTACAGTTGCACTTACTATTATAATCCAAGTAAAAAAGGGTTTCTGAAGACGGTTTTAAGAATTTATCTGACCGGCGGATTCGATATATCGCTTAGCCTGAGTTGAAAACAACTCGTAATATCTGCCGCGTTTTGCCATAAGCTCAGAATGTGTGCCGGTCTCAATAAGCTCACCGTACTCAAGGACAAATATTTTGTTCGCGGTCGTGGCGCTGGAGAGACGATGAGAAACAAAAACCGTGGTCTTATCTTTACGCAGCTCGTCAAAACGGTTGAATATCTCCTGTTCAGCCATAGGGTCAAGAGAAGCGGTTGGCTCGTCAAGTATTATAATATCCGAATCAGAATAAAATGCTCTGGCAATGGAGAGCTTCTGCCATTGACCAATCGACAGCTCGATTCCGTTTTCCTCGAAAATACGCATAAGCGGGGTATCGTAACCGTCCGGCAGCTTTTCAATAAAATCGTCGGCGTTGCTCTGATAAGCGGCGGTCATTATATTTTCCGCCTCTATCTTTTTTTCTACCTCGCCGAAAGCAATGTTTTCTGTTACGGAAACGGCGTATTTACCGAAATCCTGAAATATTATTCCGAACATGCCGTATAGCTCCTCTACCTTATATTCACGGATGTCGTGACCGTCGAGAAGGACCTGTCCCTCAGTCGGGTCGTACAGTCTGGTAAGAAGCTTGATAAGAGTCGTTTTACCGGCTCCGTTAAGTCCGACAAGCACAACGGTATCGCCCGGGTCGATACGGAAGGAAACGTTCTTTATAACGTCCCGTTCAGTTCCGGGATAGCGGAAGGTAACGTTTTTGAATTCCAGCGTATGGGGGACGTGGCGAAGCATTTTGCGCGGCTCCGGCAGCAGGGGGACAATACTCTGTTTGTTTTTCATAAATTCTATCATGTTGTCGATAAACAGAGTTCCCTCGTAGATGGTAGCGGTGGTGCTGATAAGTGTGGATACGCCGGAGGAAATATGATTGAGCGCACTGACATAAAGGGAATAGTTTCCGATCTCCTGACTTCCGTTGCAGACCTGCAGCGCGATATACACAAAAAGCGCGCAGTTGACGGCGGCGTTTATTACCGTCAGACCTATATGCCATAAGCCTTCGGCTACAAACAGTCTGCGAAGCCCCGAGAAGTATCTTTTAAAGGTTTCCTTATATCGTCCGATAAAAACGTCGGATAGCTTGTATAGTCTTACCTCCTTTACCATGTCCTTGTTTGTGAGCAGACCGGAGTAATAGCTCATGGTACGGCGTTCCTTAGAACGGTGTCGTATGTACATCGCGTTTTTGCGGCGGTAAACAAAATTTATGATTGCCGACGGAATCGCGAGAAGGGTAATAATAAGGGGAGCTAACGGGCTTACTGCCCAAAGTACCGCGATAAACGATACCATACTGATACATGTACTGAAGATTTTAAAGGTAGAGGTGAGTATCTGTATAGGTCTTGAGCCGGCTTCACGGTTGGCGTTTTCCAGCTTTTCATAAAACTCCGCCGTGTCAAAGCTTGCCAGATCAACGGTTTTTGCTTTGTTCATTATTTTGAGCTTTATGTGGTTGACGACAAGCTCGCCGTAAATGCGGCTCAGAATAGTGTCAATATTATTGACGATACTTTTTATAAAGGTAAAGGCGAACTGAATGATAAGCCAGAAGACGATCGCCCGGCACGCAGCGTTTTCAAGCATTGCCGATAGCTGCTCGGCAAGCGGCAGACCTACTTCGAGCGTATTGTAGGCGCCCACAAGAGAATTAAGTATGTTTGCCGTGATAAGGGCGCCTATAACAGGAATAACGCCGTTGAATACCGCCATGAAGATCATGACGAAAAGTATCCACGGACCGGTTTCCCAGACGAGACGGAAAATATAAAACAGCCGGTAGAAAAAACCGGAGAGCAGCTTTTTCAGATATTCCGGCAGTTCCTTAATGCTTTTGGGTTTGGGAATTTTTAAATTGTCAAGCGATGAACGCGGAGGCGGTCCGAAACCAGGTCCCATTTTTTATTCCATCCTTTCAATTACGCACGTGTTTGCCATTTTGGTCTTAACGAAGAGGAGTTCAATAAGGGGCTAAGCCCCGTCATTCAACGTTTTCGGCGGGGAATAGTATCTCCCGCTGAAAAAGATTAAGTGGCGCCCGCCGCCCAAGAGGCGGGAGCTGAATTTGGCTGCAAAAAAGTTAATTACTTAATTATTTTATCACCGACAAACGTTTTTGTCAATTAAACGGGATGTTATATAACATCCCGTTTACATAATATTTACATATGGCTTACATTTAGGCGAGCACTCGGCAAACGTAATTTTCAAGCTCGTCGGGGAGCATGGCGCGAAATCCTTTTTCGGCTGCGCAAAGAGAAGCGCAGAGTCCGTGCAGGATGTTTGCGAGAACTGCGGATTCGGTTGGCGTGTACCCCTGAGCAAGAAAGCCCCCGATAAACCCGGCAAGCACATCTCCGCTTCCGCCTTTCGCGAGACCTTGGTTTCCGAGCCTGCCCTCGTATACATTTCCGTCAGGAGAGGCAATAAAGGTTATATCGTCCTTAAGCACCGTGACGCATCCGTAACGGTCGGTAAAAGCTTTGGCGCAGGCGGCGCGGTCGGTTTTTATTTCAGGTATACTTTTCCCGCTCAGACGTGACATTTCGCCTATATGAGGTGTTATAATGACAGCGGAGGAGGTATTTGTCAGCACGGACGGCTCATGGGAGATAACGTTCAGAGCGTCTGCGTCAAGGACAGTCGGCTTTCCAAGCGTCAGAAGCTCAGCCACTATCCTCCGCGTATCCTCACTTTGACCAAGACCGCAGCCGCAGAGAAGAGCGGAGGAGAAACTGAGTAATTTTAGCTTTGGGGTAAAATCGTCATATGATATCATACCGTTTTTTTCAGCCAATACGGGAATAAAGGTACAGGTGGGATGCCGTGCGGCGGTACATTCCACAGCCTTTTCGACTGAGACCAGTCTCACGATACCTGCGCCGGTGCGCAGCGCTGCTCCGGTACAAAGCGAGGCGGCGCCCCGAAAGCATTCGGAGCCGGCGACGACAGTCAGAGTACCGAGGGTACCTTTGTTCGCGTTTTTCGGTATTTCTCTCAGTAGTTCAAAAAAAAGCTTTTCAGTCAGTTCTGTAGTTTCCATAAAAATAATGTTCCTTTCCGGGAATAATTCCTCAGCCGGTGGCAAAGCAAGCGACCGTCACGCGCAGGCAATATAAATAAGGCTATCGGAGTGCTGAGATGTGCTCTATGTCGTTTTCAGAACTCGCTTTTTTGTTCCCGTAAAAACAGTGACGCCATGACATCCTCCGGATCCTTGCCTTCATGTATCACATCGTTTACGGCGGTACATATAGGCATTTCTATATTGTATTTGTTTTTCAGATACATAAGCGACCTGACGGTGAAAACTCCTTCCGCGAGCTTTCCGTACGGCTCGTGCCTGACAAAGCTTTCACCGAAACGGCGGTTATGGGAATGCTGTGAAAACAGCGTAGCCTCATAGTCTCCGAGATGACATAACCCGAATATGCTTCTCTCATTACCTCCCATTGCTTCGGCAAGGCGTGCTATTTCACGGGGGCCCCGCGCCATCAGAGCGCCCTTAAGTGAGGAATAGTTCATTCCGTCAAGGATGCCGGCGCCGATACCGATGACGTTTTTTGTAGCGGCGCCAACCTCACAGCCTATAACGTCGGCGCTGTAGTAAAAACGAATAAGCGAAGAGCCAAGCCTGTCGCACATAGCTTTAGCAAGCGCGGCGTCGGAGGAAGCGAGCAGCATACAGTTCGGTATCCCTTTAACAAAGTCCTCTGCGTGACCCGGCCCAAGCCAGAGCACGCATTTGGTATCAGGACCCAAAGCGCTGTAAAGAGCCTCGCTCGGTCTCAGGCCTCCGTCCTCGATGATTCCTTTCATGCACAGGATATATGTCTTTCCGTCGTTTTCTCCGAGAGTATCACGTATTTCTCGGGCAAGCGCCGGAAAGCTCTGGACGCCGACTGAAATCACAATGGTATTCGAATAGCTTAAAGCGTATTTTATATCGTCGGTAAATTCCACGGAATCCGGAATATCAAGGTATTCATTTTTTCTGGATGTTCTCAAAGCCTGATAAGAGTCACTGTCCGCTCGGCCGTACATCATTATTTTAAAACCGAGACCGGAGAGATACCAGGAGAGAAAAGAGCCCCATCTGCCGCATCCTATAACTGTAACGCGTGTATCGTCACTTATCATCATGATAGATATTCCTTTCTTAAAGCTCGACGCTTTGGCGATGAGCTTGCGTATGCTTGAAACGCAGGCATAACGGTACATAAATATTTTATGCCGATATTTATTATAACAGTTTTTATCGGCCGTGTCAACTTTTCAAAGCCGTAGTTTGAAAATAAATTTTGAACATCACTTTTTTTAAAAATTTTTAATAAAACGTACGGGCGCTTATCCGATAAACGGATTCATGTAAATTATTTTCCGGATGGGAAATATATTAAGTAAATACAAATTAGGTAAAAATATTTCTTTAGATGATTAAAAAATCTAAAAAACTATTGATTTTGCTTAAGAAATGTGTTATAATATAAAAAGATTATCAGATCGTGTAAAAAATAATGATCTGAAAAGAAAGGATTAAAAAAATGACAAAGACAAATCTTATTGAAGCCGTTGCCGAGAAATCCGAACTTAAGAAAAGCGAGGCTGAAAAGGCAGTTAACGCCGTTTTTGCTGTTATAGAAGAAGCGCTGGTATCCGGAGACAAGGTACAGATAACCGGATTTGGTTCATTTGAAGTAAGAAACAAGGCGGCGCGTGAGGGAAGAAATCCTCAGACAGGTGAGAAGATCAAGATAAAGGCGTCAAAGTCTCCTGCGTTTTCAGCCGGAAAGACGCTTCGTGACGCTGTTAACGGCTGATTAACGTTTTAGCTACTTAAAGACTGATTTTCAGATAAGGTAACAAGTTACCCGCCTGTTTTTCAGTCTTTTTTAATGCGTTTGTGTCAAGATAATAAAGAAAGGAAACACTTCCCGCGAGCGGGCGGTATGTTTGGTTTTAGTAATGAGAATTGATAAATATCTGAAGGTGTCCCGTATAATCAAGCGCCGTACGGTCGCAAACGGAGCCTGCGACGCCGAGCACGTATCCGTCAACGGACGACCGGTCAAGGCGTCGTACGACGTTAAGGAAAACGACATAGTTGAGATAACCTTCGGTCAGCGTACTCTTGTAATAAAAGTACTTGATGTGCGTGAGCACGCGCTGAAGTCGGACGCTTCCTCAATGTACGAGGTAATCGAGCAGAAAAATTCCTGAGTGCGGAACCTATGCCCGCATTATGACAAACCTCCGTTTTTCCGGTAATATAAAACGCTCTCCGGGCATATAATGGAAACAGCGTAATAATATATCATCCAAAGGTCTGTAAATAAGCGGGATCAAATATAGATGCCTTTGGATATAATCAGGAAGAAGGGAAGTATGGTAAAATGGCTCAGAATATAACGGGTAATACTCCGAAGCATACTTTATCTCTCGTAGGCAGAGAAGAGCTGAACGTAAGCGGAGTTCAGGATGTTATAAATTTTGACGATACCTGCGTGGTCCTTCAGACCGTCTGCGGTATAATGTCCATTGATGGTCAGGAGCTTCACATAGTCAATCTGAATGTAGACAGCGGGGATGTTTCGATATCCGGAACGGTAAACGGCATAATTTATCCTCAGAGTATGACAAAAAGCGGAGGCGGGCTTTTCCGTAAAAGGTCAAAATAATGAATTGGTCTGAATACGGTTCCTTTTTGCTTCTTGTGTATTCAGCGACGGTAGGAGCTTTCCTTGGAGTGCTTTGGGATGTTTTCCGTATTATCCGGATAGCTTTCCACGGTAGAAAGACCGGAGCGGCGCCGCCTGTCCGGCTTCCTTCGACCGGTGAAGGTGTGGAACGGGCGCTTAGCTTCAAGCACGGTACAAAAATACCGTCGCTCACATTTTTCGGGACATTTCTATGTGACCTTATTTTTTGTCTGGTATGCGCGGTATGTGTGGTGCTTCTTCTGTTCCAGCTCAACGACGGCGAAGTACGTATGTTTTCCTTGCTTGGGGCATTAGCGGGGTTTGCGGTATATTATTTTACTGTGGGAAGGCTTACGGTATATTTTTCAGACGTTATAATCAAGGCGGTAAAAAAAACTGTCTATACCGTTCTGAGATTCACGCTTTTTCCGGTTATCAGGGCTGCCGCGTCCGTACTCAATAGAGCGAAGCGCATCATTAAAAATCGGCAGCGCAGAAAGCTTACCGCTAAATATATAAAAAATACTCTTAAAAACGCCAAAAACGGTTTTGATATTTCCTGATAAAAGGCGTTGAAATAAAGGAACAAGGGTTACTCCGGCTTTTTTTGGCTTTTGCGCTGCGGGTAAAGCGCGGAGCTCTATCGGGGGCTAAATGAAAAGAAAGGAATTGTCAAAGGATGAGAGAGGTTGACGTAAGCCTGATAACGGGTAAGGTAAAAGAGCTTTTTCTTGAAGCGAATATACATTTGCCGTTTGATACGTCCGAGTGCATAATCCGCGCTCGTGATATAGAAACCTCGGACGCGGGCAGGGCGGCACTTAGAACGGCGGCTGAAAATCTGAAGGCGGCAGACGAGCTGTCAATGCCGATATGTCAGGATACCGGAATGGCGGTGGTATTCTGCGAGGTAGGGATCGATGTAAGATTGGTCGGAGGAAATTTCGAGGAAGCGATAAACGAAGGTGTCAGACAGGCTTATAAAGAAGGATATTTTCGTTGTTCAGTGGTAAACGACCCGCTGTTTGACCGTAAAAACACCGGTGATAACACACCGGCGGTGATACATACAAGACTTGTGCCGGGTGATAAGATCAAAATAACAGTGGAGCCGAAGGGATTTGGTTCGGAAAACATGAGCCGTATAAGAATGTTTAATCCCTCAATTACAAAAAAAGATATAGTAGATTTTGTATGCGAGACGGTAAGAAGCGCCGGCGGTAATCCTTGTCCGCCCGTAGTGATAGGCGTTGGAATCGGAGGCACATTTGACTATTGCGCGGTACTGGCAAAAAAAGCGTTGGCAAGGAACATTTCCTCCGAAAATTCTCATCCCGATTACGCGGCGCTTGAAAATGAGATCTTGGACGCGCTTAATAAGACCGGTGTCGGTCCGCAGGGCTTCGGCGGAGATATTACCGCGCTTGGCGTAAACATAGAGTGGTTTCCGACGCATATAGCCGGGCTTCCGGTGGCGGTTAATGTGAATTGCCATGTCGCAAGACACGCAAGCGGAGAGATATGACTGTCTGTAAATTCAGTTTACTGTAAGAAAAATACTTCAGGGGGAACTTTTTGAAAAAAGTTCCCCCTGAAGTTGCTTCAAAAAATTTAAGCACGCTGCGGAGAGCGGTTTCGAAACCGCTCTCCGTTTTTTAAGCTCAGAGCGGCAATGCGCAGATTATTTGCGCTCCGCCGAAGTCCGGAGTCGTAGACAGCAAAGCCGATACTTTAATCCGATAATATATCCATTTAAGGGAAGTTTCAAAAACCTTTTTTAAAATGAATGAAGAAAAATATTAAATACCGTTGCCCTGATTGTTGTAAAATTTAAAAAAATGATTTGTAGGACCGCACCCTTTGCCGAGCTCGAGTGCGTTTTCAATCGCTCCGGTCACATAGTCCTTTGCTTTTTCGACCGCTTGCGGAAGCTCTTCGCCAAGCGCTAGATATGAGGCTATAGCGCTGGAAAGTGTACAACCGGTACCGTGAGTATTCTTTGTGTTTATCCTTCTGCTGACGTATGTATAAAAGCTCTTACCGTCAAAAAGTATATCACGTGCGTCTCCGATATAGTGACCGCCTTTTACCAGCACTGCTGCAGCTCCGATCCCGTGTATCCTGACGGCGGCGTTTTTCATGTCTTCAGGGGTTTCTATTTTCATTGAGGCTATCTTTTCTGCTTCCGGTATATTTGGAGTCAGCAGGGTAGCGAGCGGTATCACTTTTTTAATGAGTGTGTCTATAGCGTTTTCCTGCATAAGCGGGCAGCCGTTTTTAGCGTACATAACCGGGTCGATTATTATATGCTTGGGCTTATATTCGATAAGCTTTGACGCAACCGTCTCCATACATTCCGGAGTGGAAAGCATTCCTACCTTTACCGAATCCACATCTATATCCTCGAATACCGCGTCTATCTGATCGGCAATCAGTTTGGGCGAAACGTCCTCTATAGAGATTACTCTGCTTGTGTTTTCCGCTACTACCGAAACTATCACGCTCATTCCAAATACCCCGATAGCCGACATGGTTTTAATATCCGCCTGAATACCGGCTCCTCCGCTGCAGTCGGAGCCCGCTATGCTAAGCGCTGTTTTCATATTGATAATCCTTCCTTTTAAAATTAAGTATATGTTGCGTACAGCCGAATTGTGTTTATAATAATATTATATCTGAAAAATATTGCGAAAAGCCTGTTTTTTTGTGTTCCAAAACGCTCGAGCTGATTATCTTCCCTTGATTATAGCATATTTGACGTAAAAAGTCAACGGGGAGTTTATCAAGCGGTTATATAATCGGAAGTTCTGTGTCATATCAACATACCGGCGAATATAATAAAAAAGAAGCTTTGACATAGGTGTTTGAAGCACCCCTGTATTTTACAGGCTAATAAGATTGTAAGGAGCTTTACAGTAATGGCAACTATAACAGGCAATGTAATATTCGACAGAGACAGAAGCGCAACGATTACCGCCGGAGATTCGGGGATAGCGGATATTCCGGTGGTGCTGCAGAATATAAATACGGCATTAAAGCTTACCGTTCTGACCGACGCGGGCGGACATTATGCTTTTATTAACGTTCCGAACGGTTATTACAGGATAGTACAGTCATACGGAGCGGTAGGCGGGATACCGTCGCCGGGAAATTTTGCGTTGGCGACGGCCGGAAGCGTTCCCAGAGGAATAAATCCTCCGATTACAGCCGTAACAGATCCTCCGAAAGGATCTACAAATATTGATTCCGTTACGCCGGGAACCTTACTTGTTACGGTATCCGGCGCTGATCTGCAATGTCAGAATTTTTTTGACGGACCGGTCATTTATACGCCGATCGATGTGGATCCGTGTTCGTCGGTATCGGGTGATAATCTGATACAGCAGGCCGATAAAGGCACGTTCGGAACATTCCCGCAGGGTACTCCGGCTAATACAGGCGCGCCGGGCTTACCTTATCCGGGAATAGCGCCGGATTTCACGTATGTACTTCCAAATCCCGATATTTCCACTCCGGGACCCGGCAAGTACACTATTCAGAATATCATGAACAACGCCTTGAGTCAGTCAAATAATTCGTGGTGGAAAATTGCGGATCATACTGAGGGAAACGAAACCGGAAGAATGATGGTAATAAACGGCTTTAATCCGGGGTCGGTCTTTTTCAGGACGGACGTATCGGTAGATCCGAATACTGATTATCTGTTCAGCGCGTGGATATTGAACCTTATTAAATTAAGAGGTTATCAGGATCCTAAGCTCGGAGTCAAGGTAATTTCCGGTGGCGGGGATATATTGTATCAGGCTACGCTCGGGGCGCTGATTCCCAGAAATGAAAACGCTCCGGAGTGGAAACAGATAGGCAGCGTAATAAATTCCCGCGCAAACACAACAATTACGGTAGAATTTTTGAGCGAAGGTCCGGAAGCGGACGGTAATGATTACGCGATAGACGACGTAGGTCTTTATGAGATTGATATTCCGGAGATCGTGCCGGAAAAAGCGGCTGACAAATATATCGTGAATATCGGAGAGACAGTGGCATATACGGTAGTTTTGAAAAATACCTGTAAGGGAGCGCTGACAGACGTAATATTTAAGGATCCCATACCCGATGGATTGTCCTTTACTCAGGGCAGTGTGATGGTCAACGATGTCAGTATACCTGACGCAAACCCTGAGCTTGGATTTGTGCTTCCGGATATTCCGGGAGGGGAGAGTGTTAAGATAACCTTTATGGTATCGGCTGAATATGCCGTTTCGTCGGGAGTTACGGTAAACCGGGCGTATATTTCATATTCATATACGCCAGTGGAAGGCGGTATACCGCTCAGCTTCAACGTAACATCAAACGAAGTGCGTGTGTTAATAAACAGGATAGCGGATATCTACGTGGAAAAGAGCTCGGATCCGGATCCTGTGGAAGCGGGCGGGGTACTGACTTATACGCTTACGGTGGGAAATAACGGACCGTCGGCGTCAGTGAACGTGACTTTAAAGGATGAGGTTCCGTCCGGGCTTATAAACGCCGAATATTCGATAAACGGCGTGGATTTTTATCCGTGGAACGGTTCGCTTATTCTTGCTATTTTAAGTCCGGGAGAGGTGTATAAAGTACTGATCCGGGGTACCGTTGACAGAGCGGCGTCAGGCGATATAGTAAATACGGCGTCAGTGTATTCTGACACGCAGGATCCAAATACAGATAACAATACAAGTACAAATGTGACGAAAATTGCTTCTTCCGCTGATATATCGGTGATAAAAAGCGCTGATCCCTCCGCGGCAATTCCCGGAGATACTTTAAATTATACTATAACTGTAACCAATAAAGGGCCGGGAAGCGCTCAGAATGTAATACTATACGACGAGATTCCTCAGGAGCTTACTGACGTACGTTTTTCCGCAGACAACGGGAACACTTGGCATAGCTGGATCAACCCGTATTCCTTAGGCGAGCTTTTGCCGGGCGCAACAAGGGTACTACTGATTTCAGGTACCGTAATATCCGAGAGCCGCGGTATGATTACTAACACGGCGGTGGCGGCGAGCACGACGCCGGATCCTGATCCTGATAATAACACTGGTACGGTCGAGACGCCCGTACGCGCAGGCGCTGATGTTTCGATAAAAAAATCAGCCTTTTCCAACCCCGTGATACGCTGTCAGTGTCTGACCTATATGATTACCGTATACAATAGCGGACCGGAAAGTGCGGAGCAGGTCGTAATTTCGGATATGCTTCCTTCGAACCTGTGCAGCCCTATTTACTCCATAAATAACGGCGCTTCATGGGCAAAGTGGAACGGAAGCCTGAATATAGGCGATCTTGCGGCCGGAAGCTCGGTATCCGTTCTTCTGGTAGGAACAGTCAGCGCGTGCGCCAGAGGCTTTCTCAAAAACACGGCTACGGTGTCCTCGCTTACGCCTGATCCAAATCCAGCGAACAATACGGATTCAGTGACGGTAATGATATGTAAATAAGTGAGGGCAAATACCTCTTCATGGTATTAAAATATCTTTTCGTAAGAAACCCTTTTTAAAAGGGTTTCTTACGATTTTCCTAAAGCTTCTATGAAAAAGATGTATATCAGATTCAGACGAAGCATCTTCGTTAAGAAAAGTTTTTGGGCAGTTTCAGAAACACTTTTGTCAAAAAGGGGTTCCGAAGAAAATTGTTTACATATTAGACTTAAAATATCATTGCTTTTTCATATAAAAAGGCATAAAATACAAAGTTTCAAAAAATATGATTAAAGGAGAAGCAATTGAAATATGAAACAGTCAGATAACGAGATGGATATAATGACGACGGCACAAAAGCTAAAATCAAAAGAAATGATTGTTTTTACAAAAGCATGTGATATTCTGGTTAAAACTCAAAGCATTGAGGCATTTAATATTCTGATGTCATACAGGAATATAAAGGATTACTACAGACGGATATATGTGTACTCTTCGTTATGTAAGATGAAATATTCATCTCAGATATTGCCGGAGCTTAGTGAACTGTTTGTGTCGGGAGGCAGATATATAATGGACAGGATACTAAACGGGGTATATCTTGGAAATTATAATTTGCCAGAAGATGTTCTAAAAACTGCATTAAATAAATATTTCAGATATTTTGATGACTCGAAGCTAAGTGTAGTATTGCCGGCTTTTTCAGATACTTCCGATAATTTTGATTATCTTATATCATTATTTAAAAGGGCAAATTCAAACGGGGCAAGGCGTGAGATATCAATTGTTCTATCAGACAGGGTGAGAAAGGAACGCTATGAGGAGATAATGAAACTGTTTTCGGGAGATGCCTTTGAAAAAGTAAGAGAATCCGCCTTGTGTACCGCGATTAGATTCGGAGATATTTGTAAAATAAAGAAATTTTTAAACGACAAAGACGGTCATATCAGAAAGAAAGCCGAACGCTATTTTAAAAAATGAATGCGAAGAACATAAGAGTCTCAGTAAGCTTATCCGCGATTTTGTATAGACAAAAAAAGGCGCAATTGACATAATAATAGTCAAATGCGCCTTCGTTTTTTATCAAAGGGTTGAAATTAAAATATATAATCTGATATAACAATTAGAAGGTCGTTTAATATTCAATTTTGACCGGAAGTCCGGTTTCCATTGATTTATTACACGCTAACGTGAACGCCACTGATTTGAACGCATCGCTGTAGGGAGAACGTATTTTAGAAGCATCGCCGGTAAGCACTGCATCGACGAATGTACGGTCGCATATCGTACCGAAGTCAATATCGGAAGTAATTTTTATCCCTTTTTCATTCGGATTGTTTTTCTGCATACCGTCGCCGCTGATAACTCCTCCCGCAGTTTTTTCGGCTCTGTCGGAAGCATCTATACCGTATATGGTTACGTCGGAGCAGAGCTTATAGTCCATGCGGGAGCTGAAGCTGCCGAAAGTCATCTTTGATTCCCAGGATGCTCCGTTTTCGGAGTAACAGCCGGACGACATTGTCGCGGTAGTGCCGTTTTTGAATTTAATGACGGAGACGGACAGGTCGTCGGTGTCGTAGTTTTTGCATTTTTCCTCGGTAATAAAGCCTTTTGTTGCGATCGAATAAACTGTATCGGGCTCTCCGAGGAAATACCGGAGCAGATCCATCTGATGTATTGTAGCTTCTACAAGCATTCCGCCGCTCAGAGATTTTATTCTCCACCACGGTACGGTAGGAATGCCGCCTATTCTCGAGCCCTGTACCTGAATGATTCTGTTTTTTTCTATGTATGAACGCGCCGCGTCGTTTATGTTATCGTAACGGCATTGAAACCCGACAGCGGTAATAAGACCTTTCTGTTCGATCTTATTAAGAATGTTTTTAGCAAGTTCGATATCAAGCGCAATAGGCTTTTCAACAAAAAAGGGAATACCGCGGCGTATTGTTTCAAATTCAATATATCCGTGGCAGCTTGGAGGGATACAAATAAAAACCATATCGGGATTTATTTCGTCGTACATTTTTTCAAAATCGGAAAACGCCTTACCGCTTCCGGCAATTTTGACAAATTCCTCCGCTCTTTCAATGATAAGATCGCAAAATCCCGCAAGCTCGATATCCTTGAAATTTACGAAATGACTGAGGTGGTATTTTCCTATACCCCCGCATCCGATAAGCGCTAATTTTTTCATAATTTGTAGTATTCCTTTCTTTAAATAAAAAACTATTAAATGTTTTCGATAATCGCGTCTATCTCGCCGCGGACCGTTTTGTAGAATTCGGCGTCAGTTTGAGAATTATCCGTTTTGCTGACTTCAGCGGTAATATATCCGTCATATCCGCTGTTTTTGAGGAGCCTGAAGACCTTATTCCAGTCTACACTGGCTTTTGATATGTCTGACCAATCGCCCTTGCTGTTAACGCCGGACACCCTTTTATATCCTTTAATATGGATGTTTTTTATTCGCGGACCGAGAATTTCCACCCAATCCTCAGTGTGTGAAAAGGCTATTGTATTTCCGAGGTCATAATATGCCCCGAGTCCTTTAATACCGAGCCCGTCAATAAAGCGTACCATATCGAAGGGTGAAGTGAAAAAAGCGTTCCAAACATTTTCAACTCCTACATTTATGCCGCTATGCTCAATTTCATCGCGGAGCGAAAGAAGTGTTTTCCGGCAATTTTCATATGCCTGCGACAGCGAAGTTTTATCGCTTTTACCGCCGGGTACGATCAGGATGCCATCCGCTCCGAGCGCTTTTGCGCACCGTAGCTGCGCAATTAGGATGCTGCGTGAGGTTTTAAGCCCCTCCGAAGTTCCGAGTCCCATGTTTGCTCCCCACAAAGAGGTGGAGACACTGACGATGGGAAGGGCGTATTTCTTTGATAACGAAAAAATTTCGGCAAGCTTTTCATCCGTGATATCTAATGTAAGGGCGTGAGCGCCGTCAGTATCGAGATTCAGCTCGATACCCTTGAAGCCGGCTGACTTTACGTCGGAAAAAGCTTGGTCAAATGAAATATCCTTTGGGATCGACCATGCATTTATCGCTGATTTCATAATAATCCTCCATGCCGCGAAAGGCGGCTAAAATAGATATAAAAAATTTTCGCAAGAAAATTTAAGCGTGAAATCACCGTATTTTGAGACGATGAAATATAACTTTCACGCTAACCACCTCATGTCGCCTTTGGCGACTAAAATAGACATGAAAAATTTTCGCAAGAAAATTTAAGCGTGAAATCACCGTATTTTGAGACGATGAAATATTACTTTCACGCTAACCTCCTATGCTGCCTTCAGGCAGCTAAAAAAACCGATTAAATCGGTTTTTAACCGTTTTAATTGTTTTTTTAACCGTTTTAATTGTTTTTTTTAACCGTTTTAATTGTTTTTTTAACCGTTTTTATCGGTTTTTAATAGATATAAAAAAATTTTTCATATACTATTGTTTTTTTGCGTTATATTAAGTATAATATAGCTTGATTATACACTACTTTGGTTATAAATTAAATAGATAAAACGCATAAAAACATGGAGGAAACGATGATAATTAAAAGCCAGGCCTACTATATGTATTTGGACCTAACGCCTCAAATGTAAATCTGAGAGAAAAATTTGTTTCGGTAAACTGTGCCGGAATACATAAAGCCGATAGGACTTTTGTATCTGAAAATCCTACCGGACGCGAGGATTTTTATATACAATATCTGATGGGTGGTAATATGCGTGCCGTATCGGATGGTAAGCTGGTCAAAATGGAGGAGGGAGATTTTATTTTATATTATCCTCATACGCCATATTATTACGAGGGGAGTGAAGCTTCATATTACTATTGGGTTCACTTTACAGGCAGCGAGACGCTGCGGCTTTGTCAGAGCTGTCAGCTGGAAAACGGCAAGATATATAAACCGGGGCCGCGTAAAAGACTTGTGTCAACATTTGAAAGAATGTTTCAGGATTTTATAATAAGAGATAAGTATTTTGAAATTTCTCTCGGTCAGTCACTTATTAAGCTTATACTCGATGCGGCAAGACTCATAGCTGAAGGCAGTGGAGAAACGGAGGACGACAGAATGAATCGTATCATAGCTGCGATACATAAAAACATCAGCGAGGAAATCTCTGTTTCTTCACTTGCGGAAGAGGAGTATATAAGTGAGGGACATTTACGGGCGTTGTTTCATAAGCGATACGGAATGTCTCCGAAGCAGTATATCACCGCTTTGAGGATTTCAAGCGCAAAACAGTTGCTTGAGGATTCGAACATGACGATAACTGAGGTGGCGGAGCAGGTCGGGATTCGCGACCCATTATATTTCAGCCGGTTTTTTCGTCAGGAAACCGGATTGTCTCCGAAGATGTATAGAAATAAAAAATAGTGTTTGAATTTGTGTTATTAAAAGGTCTTAGGCTGTGAAAACTGTTGTAAATACTGACTTTTTGCAAATAAATGCACTCAAAACAATAAGGATTTCTTCCCTTTTGGCGCCTAAATGGTGCCCGAATTCCTTATGGTAACATAAAACGATACGGGCAGATACAAGAAAAACCATACTATGCGAGGGCGAAAGCACTCGTTGCTTTCGCTCTCTTGGCTACCATATAAGCAGGGGAAGCCGCACTTGTCAACAGCGGGCGAAGTCCGTTCATCTTAACTGTTGACAAGTGCGGCTGGCTCTGCGATTTCATACAAACAGCGAGAAATAATAGAAAAATTCATATATGAGTGCTATAATATAGTATACAAATTGAATTTATGAGGACAACCATATGATAAAAATAATTGATACATTTTTACAAATTGACTCTATATTTGATAATGGAACATTTGACTTAAAAATGTGGAAAGAGTATATCAATTCTATTTATGATAAAGCTTCCAATATTTTCGAGGATGATTTAAAAGAATGTTTAGATAGTGGAAACTATGTTTTTGAAGATGATATTTTGCCGATTATCAATATGGTACATGGTCATTCATCATTAGAAACTTTACATACTTCTTTCATCAATGTTACAAATGATTTGAATGAAAGAATAATTGATTGCTTTGACCATGAATTAGATATTGACATTGTTTTATATATTGGACTTTGTAATGCAGCGGGATGGGTAACTAGCATAAATGGACGAGATGTAATACTGTTAGGGATTGAAAAGATACTTGAACTGAATTGGTATGATGAAGATTCTATGTATGGGCTTATTTATCACGAATTAGGGCATGTCTATCACAAACAATATGGCACATTTAATCAATATAGTAATAACAGTAGTCAAAACTTTATTTGGCAATTATTTACTGAGGGTATAGCAATGTACTTTGAGCAGATTCTGATGAATGACCTTAGTTATTATCATCAAAACAAAAATGGTTGGCTAAATTGGTGTGATAATCACTTTCGGCAAATTTTAACGGACTTTCAATCTGATTTACCAGTGATGACAAAATTCAATCAAAAGTATTTCGGTGATTGGGTAAATTATTGTGGAAAAGGGGATGTTGGATATTATCTTGGAGCAAAGTTCGTTCAATATCTTCGTGTTAAATATGAGTTTGAACAGTTAATTAAAATGGAAATTGATGACATTAGCAAAGAATTTTTCAGATTTGCAGAAGAAAATCGTAGGTGCGATGATGACAAATTTTTATAAGGGTTTGGTATATCCCCAAAAGCAAAAATTTCTCTTATTGTCGCAGACAAAAATGAGTGATTTTTGCGGAAAGGGTACCCCTTTCCTATGCTTGCTACGGAAATTTTAACAAAGAAATGAAAGGGCGAGGGCACTCTAAGCGAGTAACATTTGTTTTTGAAATGTTACGCAGTTAAAGGACATTTTGGGGGAAGATATATATAAACACCTTGCTCCATTGGTTTTGTGTCCGTAAAGCCTTTATCTGCAAGGCTTATTGCCCCTCTAGTGCGTAACATAATGGCATAAACAAGGCAGTTCTAAACGGTCCTATATTATTTACTTGTGGTGCTAAAATGGTGCCCAACTTTACAAAACCAACTTATGCGGAGATATAAGCGATAAATAGAAATATGCAAAAATCCTTTCTTTAAACCACTTTCAAGCATTTTCCATAAACACATACAAAGACTTATAAGAAGATTTTTGTCTATATAATCAATAAAAAATAGTGTTTGAATTTGTGGCATCAAAAGATCTTAAAGCATGAAAAGGCTTGCAAATACTGGGTTAAGGCAATCGGAGGACAAGGCCCGTTTATCTTTGATGAGGGTGCTTGACTCTGCTTATGCGCACAAAGGAAGTGATAGAAATATTCATATATACGTGCTATTATATTAACGTATAAAATCAAAACTGAATTGGAGGACCCTTAGATGATAAAAAGTAGTTATGTCTATATTCCGGTTACTGATTTAGAAGAGGCGGCTGGTTGGTATGAAAATAATTTAGGATTTAAAGTAAGATATAAAGATGCTTTATACTATGATATGAGAACCGACAATGATGTAAAAATCATGTTGATCGCCAATGAGAATGGTATTAATTCTCAAATGAAGTACTCATCAGGTTTTCAGCCTGCTTATGGGTTCTGTGTCAGTGATTTCGATGTTATCAGAAAAAAATTAGTTGACAACGGTGTTAAGCTTGGAAAGATATTTGATTATTTTGGCCGTTCCTGTTCCTTCTTCGATTTGGATGATAATAAAATAGAAATCTGGGAAGATTACGATTACAATAAGTTAAAACCATAACGTTTGTAAATCTTATATGATGATTTTCGTCTATAAGAACAATAAAAATAAAAGAAACGCTTTTAACGCGTTTCTCATATTAATCACCTCATGTCGCCTTTGGCGACTCAAATAGATATGAATGGGGCTGTCGCAAAAGCATTATAAAATGCGAGAGCGGCAGCTCTCTCATTCCTGTTTGCACAGGGATCGGCATTCAAAACAAAAAAGCCTCTGTTGGAGGCAAATATTAAGGACGACAAAAGAGCGGGTCCCAAAACTCGCTTTTTTCGTTCGTATTTTGTTTAGTGGAACCACTTTAAATAGCTTTCAGCGGGAACAAATCCTGCCCGCAACGTCCGCTTTTTTGCCTGTTTTTCAGCTTTTCCACGTTGAATGCGAATGCCAACAGGAAAAACTGCGTCTCTATACGCCGTTTTCCCCGGACCAGAAACCTTCTGAAATTGTAGTCCTGCTTCA
>CALYAD010000026.1 GCA_944393415.1 uncultured Clostridia bacterium
CCGATAAGATACAGAAGCTACTACTATGACGTGGAAACCGGCTTTTACTATCTGCAGACAAGATATTACGATCCGGATATAGGAAGATTCATATCTCCCGATAGCCTTAATTATCTTGAACCTGAAACCATAAACGGACTCAATCTGTATGTATATTGCCTCAATAATCCGGTGATGTACTCTGATCCGGGTGGAAATGCACCAAGGTGGTTAGTAAATCTAAGTATTGCGTTGGCAATAATAGGTGGGGCTTTGGTATTAGCATCATGCGGAGTGCTGATAGGTGCAGCAACTGGATTAATATCAGTAGGCACATTAGCAGGAGCAACAGCAGTATCGGCATCATATGGAGTATTGTTAGGAGCATCATATGGAGCACTAACCGGAATGCAAATAGGATATGAATTAGGTGGAACCGAAGGAATGCTAATAGGAATGGGTATGGGATTTGGAATCGGTTCAATTGGTGGCGGTATTTCGGGTGGAATCAGTGGAGCAAATAATTGGTACAATACTAAGGCATTAGAATTCACAAATTTTGGTTCAAATGAAGTAGTTTTAGGGAGAAGCCCATATTATATAGAAGTAGCTAAAAATAGAGGAGCAACATATTTTCATGTATCAAATGAAATATGGGAAAAAACTCAATCAATGTTTGGAGTAGGGAATAAAGGAATGTGGAAAATAAATAAAGCATTTTTGAAGCAACGAATAAAAGCGGGCGCAAGCTTTTATTTGGCTAGCCCTAAAGGTGGATTTTTTTATGCAAAGGAAATAGAATTTTTGTGTTTAAATAACATACCGTATGTATATTTGTAAAGAAGGTGTATAATATTGTTTAAGATATTTAAGAAAAAAAAGGTGGATTTGGAAAAGGGAAGAAAAATTTTCTTTGAAGCTGGAGGTAGTAGGTTTACAATAGATAGAGAATATGGACCCGAATATTGGGATTGCAATATTCCCAAAGATATAGAGGAAAAATGGAAAGAAGAAATAAAAAAAATCGAAGATAAAAAAAACAATTAAAAATGCCGCCCGGCAATTGACGGGCGGCGCATTTCATATGAAAAACCAGCGCAAATAACGGCTGGACACTTGACAAAGAGTACGAATATGTATATAATAATAGCTGGAAGGATCAGATATCGGGAATAACGGTAAAGACGGAGGAAAACGGCTGCTGGTGCGGGGAACCGGAGAGCTTTTCGTATAATACAGCGGGATATCCGACAATATACCGCGGGTACACGATGAGCTGGTCGAATATAAAGCAATTAAAGAGCTACAAGGGAAACAGCTTTACGTACGACGGAGCGGGGATGCGGCTGAGTAAGAACAGCATACAGTATACGTATGACGGAGACCGGCTGCTGAAGGAGGACCGAAACGGAACGCCGATATATTACTACTATGGGGTAGACGGAATAGCGGCGTTTGAGTATAACGGAGAATACTATTACTATGTAAAAAACCTGCTTGGAGACGTAACGGAATTATTTTGCATACAGATCAGTGGGAGTGGTAACAATCAAGGCAAGCAACTATGTTATTGCGCTCGTTTATATTTCGGAAGCAACTTTAGGGTCAGAGTTTTCTCTGACCCTACTTTATGCAATATGGCGTTAATTTGTAAACATAATATAAATTACGCCGGATTGGTTATAACCTGTAAGCATATCTTATTATAAAAAATAAGTATTTTACATTATAAGCTTTTGGTGTTATAATATATTCAGATGTGTCGTTAAGCACAAATAAAAAAGGGGATAGGGGTTTCAAATTAAAATGGGAAATAATAAAAAATTAGTCGCATATTTTTCCTGCAGCGGGGTAACGGCGAAGGCCGCAAGCATGCTTGCGCGTGCGGCAGGAGCAGATTTGTTTGAAATCAGACCCGAGCGGAATTATACCTCTGCGGATCTGAACTGGAGGGATAAGGGCAGCCGCAGCTCACTTGAAATGAATGACGAAAGGTGCCGTCCCGCTATTTCAAACAGAATAGAAAATTTCTCGGAATATGACGTTGTATTCGTGGGGTTTCCCATATGGTGGTATGTAGCTCCGAGAATAATTGAAACGTTTCTTGAAAGCTACGACTTTTCAGGCAAGACCGTAATACCGTTTTTTACTTCGGGTGGAAGCGGGGCAGGTAAAACAGACAGCGTATTGCACAGGCTCTGTCCTCCTACTGTAAACTGGAAGCCGAGCAGGAGGCTGGACGCGACTGTAACAGAGTCGGAGCTTAAAAGCTGGATAGATTCGTTGGGTATATGAAACCCGGAAAATAAGTTTGAAGAGTTTACTAAGCGCGGTTTCACTGCGCCTTATTGCGGCTTTGGTGCCAGAAGCGCGGCACTGATTCCAAGGGCAAACCTCGCTAAACTCAGCTTTAGCGTAAGAAAGGAATGGTCATAAAATGAACAGGGTTAAAAGATGTGAAGAAAAATTTCAAGAGCTTTTCGGTGCGAAACCTACGGCAAACGAGGGGAATAACCCGGAATTTATGCGCATTCTGCAGCGTTTTATCTTCGGCGAGGTATGTTATACAGGATCGCTGGATAACCGTATGCGCGAACTGATCACTATAACAGTGCTAGCGGTCAATCAGACGCTTCCGCAGCTCAAAGCTCATACCGGCGCGTGCCTGCATATTGGGATTTCTCCTGTGGAAATTCGCGAAACGATCTATCAATGCGCGCCTTTCATAGGTTTTCCTAAAACACTCAACGCGATTGCGGTAATCGACGAGGTATTCGCGGAAAACGGAATATCTCTTCCGCTTGAGAACGGTGAAGCGGTTACCGAGGAGACACGCTGTAAGGAAGGGCTTGCCATTCAGAATTCAATATACGGAACTGAGATCAGCGATCGATACAAATGGCTGCCGGATGAGTTTGCCGAGGCGGTACCGCGCTTCCTTACGGAATTATACTTTGCGGATTTTGCCGCGCGCAAGGGGCTTAATACAAAGGACAGGGAACTTATGACCGTAGTTATCCTCGCTGCATTGGGTGGGGCGGAAGCACAGGTACGCCGGCATGTTGAAGGCGCGCTTAAAGTGGGAAACAGTAAAGAAGAAATTGTATGCGCGCTCGTTCATGCCATGCCATATATGGGTATACCGCGCCTTTTCAATGCGCTGAACTGCTCCGCGGAGCTGCTTTCATAGATAAAAAAGGTAAGATAAGCCGGGATATCTGGTTGTTACTGCCGAACAATGTATGTGTGAAAAGAACCGTATCATATTTAGAAAGGAATACTGATCATCATGGAAAACAAAGAATTTGATAAGAACAATATTTTTGGTTTAGGAAACGAAAATTCTGCCTACGCGCAGTATTTCATCGGTAAGTCATATCTTAACCCTCTTACTCCGGCGGGTGTTTCTCCGTTTTTCGCCAACGTTACTTTTGAACCCGGATGCCGCAACAACTGGCATATCCACCACGCTGTCAGCGGCGGCGGGCAGATACTTCTGTGCGTAGCCGGCAGCGGATGGTATCAGGAAGAGGGCAAAGCGGCACAGAGCCTGAAGCCCGGTGATGTAGTGGTCATTCCGGCAGGCGTCAAGCACTGGCACGGAGCGAAGAAAGACAGCTGGTTCTCGCATATAGCCGTGGAGGTCCCGGGTGAGGGAACAAAAAACGAATGGCTTGAGCCGGTATCTGACGAACAGTATGATATTTTATAACTAAATTAAGATGTCCCACGCCTTTAGGCGGCGGATACCGCTTAATTTGTTGAATGACGTGGCTTCACTCCTTATTGAACGGAAGCGCAAATATTTATGTTGCAAAAGAAAGGCCGATGTGTTATAATTAAACTGTATATAAAAACATCGGAAAATCAATTGGTTGAAAGTCTGACCGTTTCTATTTAAGCCGCTTCTGGCGGCATGGAGGATTAGCATGGAATACCGAGTCTTAAAATACTTTTTAACGGTCGCGCGAGAGGAGAATATTACCCGGGCGGCAGATATCCTGCACATTTCCCAGCCGGCGCTTTCCCGCCAGCTTATGCAGCTTGAGGAGGAGCTTGGTATACAGCTTTTCAAACGCGGCAGGCACAGTACGTCTCTGACGGCGGAGGGGATGCTCCTGCGCAGGAGGGCTCAGGAGATCATTGACCTGACGGAAAAAACCGAGCGGGAATTCCGCTCGGGCAGTGAAACGATAGGCGGTATTATATCTATTGGCAGCGGCGAAGCGAATACCATGCGCACGCTTGCGGAGATTATGCGTTCGTTTTGCGAACTGTATCCTGATGTAAAATTCGATATCTACTCCAACGATGCGGATCATGTAAAAGAGCGCTTGGAACACGGTTCGCTGGATATAGGAGTAATGCTCGGCCCCACAGATATTTCAAAATACGACAGCATTCCATTGCCGGGAAAAGAACGTTGGGGTGCTGTGGTTCCCGGAAGGTGTCAGCTTGCGGAGAAGGAGTATATTACGCGGGAGGATTTGGTTGGAAAGCGCGTTTTCCTTTCCAAACGGGTCGTTTCTCAAGGAGTGGTCGACTGGTTCGGTGAATACTTTGATAAGCTTGATGTCTATGCGACATACAATCTTTTGTACAACGCTGCAATGCTTGTTGATTGCGGGATCGGCGCCGCGTTATGTATAGAAGGCGCCGCGTCTCTATACAAAAATCCCAATTTGGTTTTCAAGCCTTTTTATCCGGAGCTTGCGGTATCGAGCGTGCTGGTATGGAAAAGTCATCAGCCGATGTCCCGCGCCATGGCTGAATTTATCGGATTCCTTAAGGACAGGCTGTTAACGGAAACGGAGCTGAATAACAGTTAAAACGGTATAGAGACGTCAGAAAATCGATTTGGGGATAAAAATAATGCTTTCACTCAAATCACGGTATGACATAAGAAAGGAAGGATAATATTAATGGAATACACAAAACTCGGAAACAGCAATATAGATGTATCGCGCTTTTGTCTCGGGTGTATGAGCTTCGGCGATCCGGCCAGTAAGATGCACGCATGGACGCTTAATCCCGCGGAAAGCGAGAAGATCATAAAACACGCGCTTGAGCTCGGTATAAATTTTTTTGATACCGCCAATTGTTATTCGGCAGGTACCAGCGAGGAATATTTAGGCAGGGCGATAAAAAACAATATTCCGCGCGATAAAGTAGTGCTTGCCTCAAAGGTTTATTTTAACGAAGGGCATCTTTCAAAAGAGGCGATAGAGCGTGAGATAGACGGTACCTTAAAACGTCTCGGAACGGATTATCTCGATCTTTATATAATACACCGTTTCGATTACGGTACCCGGATAGAAGAGACTATGGAGGCGCTCAACGGTATTGTAAAAGCGGGAAAGGTCCGCGCGCTTGGTGCTTCCGCAATGTATGGCTATCAGTTCTACAATATGCAGCTCTGCGCGCGCGATAATGGCTGGACGCCTTTTGTTTCCATGCAGAACCATTATAATCCGCTCTATCGCGAAGATGAAAGGGAACTTATTCCGATCTGCAAGCAGATGAACGTAGCGCTTACGCCATACAGTCCGCTCGCGTCGGGAAGGGTAGCGCGTAAAAATTGGGAGGCGGATACCCTGCGCAGTAAGACGGACGTTACCGCCAGAGGAAAATATGATTCCACGGAGCAACAGGATAAAAAGATTGCCGCGCGTATTCACGAACTGGCAGAAAAACACGGAACGACGATGACCCGCATCAGTTTTGCATGGCACTTTGCCAAAGGGGTGGCCTCTCCCATAGTAGGCGCTACAAAGGCCGAATATCTCGATGAAGCTGTGGGCGCGTTCGATATTAAGCTTTCAGACGAGGATACAGCATATATAGACGAGCTTTATATACCTCATAAAATAGTAGGCGCTATTTAAATCGGAAATGCGGGATCGACATAGTATGAAATAAAAAATAAGTATTGGACATATCAGAATGACTATGATATAATAAGTGCGAAGAGACTGTTAATGGTCTTGACGCACTTTTTATTTATGGAGGAATAGGTATGGCGTTGAAAGAAATGCTTGCGGAGATCGGAATGCCGCCCGAGGATATTTCGGAATTTTTTCGTTTGGGGGAGGCAGGGCTGTATGACGCGCAGGTAAAACTTCTGAGAAAATACCGTGAAGAGTTGCTGGAAGGCATCCATCGCGACGAAAAAATAATAAGTAACCTCGATTATATGATATATGAGATCAGAAACCAAAAAAGCTCGGAATGAGGATTTGGCGTGAAAGCTATTTTGCCGCGTGTCAGAATTGAGTTAAATTCTGCAAAGCGGAATCATTTTTGTTAGCCCGTTTACGGGTCGTGTTAAAAAACGGTTGCTCTAAACCTTTCGGTAAAGAACGACCGTTTTTTGGGCTTAAACCAGAATATTAACTGAAAACACATTGATGAAAATAATAAACCGTATTGACAAATCCTTGAAAATATGTATAATTGGTAACAGAGAATAGAATCCGACTGAAGAACAGAGCAATTTTCTTTTTCAAAAATTTGCGCTGTTAAAAATTATCGAAGGGGAGCGGGAAAACGCTGAAGGGAAATATAATTATGAAGAATAAAAATGTTGTAACAGGCATAAAGCTTGCTGTTTCAGCAGTTCTTGCAGCATTATTTTATCTTGTGGGAGTATTGATATCAGGCGGATTGGGCACTGATGTGATGGACTCCTTAACTGTCGTAGCTATTATCTCGTTTTCCGTGATTTTAGTTATGCTGATATTCAGTATCGCGGCGGCCGCAATATATAATAAACGCAAAAGGGGCGTTTCGGTTGCTGATACTCAAAAGTATTTTTTGGCGCGGAAATCAGACGCGGAAAGATCATTGAAAAAGGTTTCGGGAAGAATAAGGCTGTTAAGAATAACCATACGTATATATACCGTACTGATATTTCTTCTTAACGCGCTGCTGATGCTCACAATGGGAGCAAGCGGCTTTAAATTCGGAATCGCGCTTTTTTCAGTATATATATTTTTCGGTTGTCTCGGCAGAATCAAAAAAGCGCGTAAGGGTGATTTTTCGGGATATACTGATCCGGGTAAATATCCTTATCTGCATTCTCTTGCAAAAAAAGCGGCAAAAACGTTTGGTATCAGGGGCAATGTCCGTATTATGCTTATGCCTGATTGCAACGCGGGAATAGCCAGAATAGGGGGGACCTTTTCTCTTCAGCTTGGTATCGTCATGCTATATATGCTTTCAGAGGAAGAGCTGTATCAGGTTTTGTTGCATGAATTTGCGCATATGACTCCGGGATGCATCCCGTCGGAAAATGAGACGGAGCTTTTTGAAGAGATAGCTTCCCGGGAAAAATCCGATTTTGACAGGATAATGGATCTGATGTTCGCGTTTTTCGACAGGCTCTATTTGTTTGAGTATTTTATGTACAGAACTACGGCTTCGCTTTATATTGAGAAGCTGGCGGACGACGCTGTACTTAAGTACGGAACTCCGGAAATTGCGGCTTCCGCGCTTATGAAAATAGATTTTTACAGTAAATATGAATTTTGCGAACGCGGTAAGGAGCTGTTTTTCGAGCCTGAAGAAATGAGAAGAGACGGTGTGTCGGGTATTTGCCGGGAATTTAAAGCTTCGTTATCAGAAAATGAGGGCCTGTGGAGACATCTTATCGATGTGGAGATAGAGCCTCGCTCCGCCTCGCATCCTATACTTCGCAACCGGCTCGCGGCGCTTGGCGTGAGCGGGGTAAGGCTGATAGATAATACAGCGGATTCGTCGTCACAATATCGTCAGGAAACCGAAAAGGCTGTTTCGGAGGGCGATGAGATGATGTATGAATATAATAAGGAAGATTATGCCGAAAAAAGAAGGGTTTATTATCTTGAGCCGCTTGAAACGGTCCGTAAATGGGAGGAGAGCGGAAGAAAGGTTTTGCCGGAGGAAGCCCGACCGGTTATAGACGCGCTTTGCAAATTGAACCGGATAGAGGAGGCGGAAGAGCTGTGCGATAAAATAATCAGTGAAAGTGAAAACGTATACGCAACGGCTCACGCGCATTTCGTTAAAGGTCAGCTCATGACCGAAAGATGTGATAAGGGAGGAATAGATCACCTTTATAAGGCGATTGAGATCAATAAAAACTATACGGACAGCGCGCTTGAGCTTATCGGGAATGTCTGCTGCATGCTCGGGCTTTCGGATGAGCTTGAAAAGTACCGTGAATTCGCTGTTAAAACCGAGCAGGAACAGCGCGATAAATATAGTGAATTACCTGGGCTGAAAAGCTCGGACAAGCTTGTATACGACAGTATGCCGGCAGACATGCGCAGCGGTATTGTTTCAAGGATAGTTTCTATTGAGGATAACCGAATAAACAGAATATATCTGGTGCGTAAAATAATTACTGACGATATTTTTACCAGCGCTTTTGTTATTCGTTTTCTTCCTGAGACAGATGAAAACACCGTGAAAAGGGTAATGGATAATATTTTCAATTATCTTGATACATATCCCGTTAAATGGCAGTTCTCACTGTTTTTGTACGATCCCACGACTGCAGCCGCGGTGAAAAAGGTGAAGAACTCGCTGCTTTACAGCTCCGAACAGGCTGCCGATGCCTGATTGCTTCTTTCATACCCTTTATTTCGTCTGCCGCGGTTTCATTCGCTTGGAAAGCGGACGTATATGCTGAGGATATTATCACGGTATTCCGCTGATATTTCTCCTTTCATGCGCTCTACTAAGGTACGCGCTATAGCAAGGCCGAGTCCGGTGGAGCGTCTGGCGCTCTCAACCGTGTAAAAACGGTCGAAAAGCTTGCCGACCTCTGTCTCGCTCAGTGAGGAGGCTGTATTGGAAAAAACAGTCTCGCCGCTATCGGAAAGAGTCACGGAAAGATCTCCGTCGCTGTACTTTACCGCGTTGCTCAGCAGATTTGAGTATACCCTCAAAAGCGACTGCCGGTCAAGAATACGAATGACTTTTTGCTCCGGAGTTATTATTATCGGCTCGATTCCGCGTTTCTTTAAAACGGAGTAAAAGGAAGATATGCTTTCCTCAAGCAGCTCGCGCATGTCGACGGGAGCTGCCTCATTATCCTTTTCCCCGGAGCTGATTATGGAGTAGCGGAGAAGCTCATCAGTCAGTTGTGCGAGGGTTTCCACACGATTTCTGATTATGGAAATATACCGTTCTGCGTTAACTGATTTTTCCTCGGAGTCGAGGAGCTCCAGATAACCGCTGATAGCGGTGAGCGGTGTGCGCAGGTCATGTGAAACGTTGGTTATTGCTTCCTTCAATTCACGATCTCCGTTCTGATAACGAATCCGCTGTTTTCTGAGAAGAGTAAGCTGAGCGTTCAATTCACCCGCAAGCCGTCTTATATTTTTGTCGTTTGAGGACACATATATAAGGTTATTGGTATCCTCCGAGAGGCGGGATGTTATTTCCGAGCGTATTTCGTCTATACTCTTTCGTACAAGCAGCAGTTTTATTAAAAGAAAAGCGTTTAAAGCGGCAAGTGCGCCGCATATTATCCATACAAGCATAATTTGTGTAAATAATCCGTCAGAAAACCGTTTTCGTTAAGTTTCAGGGGCTGCTTCTTTAATTTCCGTGAGAAAGCTTTCAAGAACTTCTCTAAAAAAGGTGTATCATTGCAAGCCCCTTACTCAAAACCAAGCATACATTGATTTCAGAAAAGTTTTGAATGGGAAAAAGCTGTTTTTTCCCATTCTTTAATTATTTCAGATCCTTTTTCCGGAACAAAGCAATGCCGGTGCCGGTAAAAAGTACGATGATCGCGAGTGAATAAAGCGGCAGCCTGTATTCAAACTCAAATTCATCACTATACATTTGTGATACCTGTAAAGCCTGACCGGACGGAAGGACGTCATTCGCTGCCAAAAGCAACTCACGTTTCAGCCCTCTCGGATAATCCGGATTCGGAATGGGATCGTCATAGCCGACTATATCTCCGTTGACGTCATAAATAAAATTGTCATAGTACTCAGGGGCGGACAGAAGCTGACTTATTGACATAGAGGCAAATAGCATGATAAAGGATGTCAAAAGACAGATGACAGCGGAGCTGGTACGGTTCTGAAATAGCATAGCGATAAAGACGAAAATAGCGGAGTACGCTATGGTCAATGAAATGCAGATCAGAGAGTTTAAAAGCAGGTGCAGAACATCGTCCGAAAACCATCTTTGTAATATAGCTCCGGTAACAAAGGAAGAAAGGCAGTATGCGAGGATAAAAGCCATACCGGATACGGAGACCAATATAAGGTTGGACAAATAAATGACAGTACGTTTATGTCCGGCGGTGATCTTATTTCGTATGGTGCCGTCGCTGTAATCCGTGCCGACAAAAATGCTCGCGAAGACCGCGATGGCTATCCCTATAAATACCGCCATGGCAAAGAAGCCCATGTCTATAGGCAGCTTGATAGCGTAATATTCTTCCTGATTACGTATATTTACTCTCATAAAAACAGCGTATGCGGCTGAGAGAGCCGTGATTAGCCGGAAAAGCTTGCTTTTCAATATCCGAGAAAATCCGGAGGACAGTAGCTTATTCATTGGACGCCGCCTCCTTTTTTCCGCCGACAAGATTGACGTAATAGTTTTCAAGGCTTTCGTCGTTTTCGTGCATTGAAATAACGTCGCAGCCCTGGGAAGCGAGAGAGGTTATAAGCGCCGTTACGCCGACATTTCCGTAAACGTCGGCTTCGCTGTCGGAAATCACCGAGTATTCTATCCCCATACCGTCAAGCACGCGGCAAAGTACGCTCAGACTGCTGACTTTTAGCCTTACGCACTTTCGGCAGGCAGAC
Source organism: uncultured Clostridia bacterium (assembly GCA_944393415.1). Lineage (GTDB taxonomy): Bacteria > Bacillota > Clostridia > Oscillospirales > CAG-272 > SIG673. Next base: position 10,797 of record CALYAD010000026.1, read on the forward strand.
TCAAGCTCCTGAGCGCTTATTTCCTTTACTAAATAGCCGCTGTCGATAAAGCCGTAATGGGTGGCTAATTTTGAAAGCTCGTCAAGTATATGGCTGGATATAAGAAATGTGATTGCCCGCTGACGGTTCAGCTTCAGTATCAGCTCGCGCATTTCAATTATACCCTGTGGGTCAAGACCGTTAATCGGTTCATCCAGTACCAGCAGGTCGGGATTTCCGCAAAGCGCGACGGCGATGCCGAGGCGTTGACGCATACCGAGTGAAAAATTTTTGGCTTTTTTCTTTTCGGTGTTTTCAAGACCGACCAGCTTCAGCAGCTCGGATATGCCGTCGTAGGTGGGCATACCGAGTATTCTGTACTGATGGCGCAGGTTTTCCAAAGCCGTCATATCAAGATATATCGACGGGGTCTCGACTACCGCGCCCATTCTTTTGCGGCAATCGGAGATCGATTTGCTTTGACTTGGGACTCCGTACAGTGTGTAGCTTCCGGAGGTCGGCTCTTGGAGTCCGCATATAAGTCTTATCAAAGTTGTCTTTCCCGCTCCGTTTTTCCCGACGAAGCCGTAAATCGCGCCCTTCGGGACGTGCATGGAGAGACCGTTAAGCGCCTTGAAGTGCTTGTATTGCTTGCACAGGGCGTCTGTGGTCAGTACAAATTCCGTTTTTGAGTTCATTTTTTGATTAGTACTCCTTTCTTTTTATGACATCATTATAACACCGGATAGTAAAGAAACCGGTAAAGAAAAGAGTAAAGATAAAGTTAAGATTTCAGTTTTCAGTAAGCCTGAAGCCTATGCCCCAGACTGCCTCAATGCAGCCTCTGCCGCAAATAGCCCTCAGTTTTCTGCGTAAATTGCTTATATGAGTTTTCAGGGAATCCTCCGTACAGTCAGGAGTGTCGAGGGAAATGAGGTCGAGAATAGCTGATTTGGTTATAACGGACGACGGTTTTTTCATCAAAAGCTTTAGGATGGCGTATTCGGTTCGGGTCAGGTGCACGGAGTTGTCGCCGCAGCATACACAGTGGGAGGCGGTATCAAGCGTGATATCCGAAAATGTCAGAATCTCGGAAATGTTTTCCGGAGATTTTCTTAGCCTTGCCACTATTCTGGCAAGCAGCTCGCGCGTATCAAAGGGCTTTGTGACATAATCCGCCGCGCCTCCGAGCAGCAGATCGGTCTTGCTGTCGGTGTCGGCTTTAGCGCTGACAACTATGACCGGAATATTCTTTATTGCCGCCATTACTTCCTCACCGCTCATTCCGGGAAGCATAAGATCAAGCAGGATAAGGTCAGGGGAGTATGCGCCGATGGCGAGCAGGGCTTCGGTACCCGAATAAGCCCGTGAGACACGGTAACCTTCTCTTGTCAGTATTTCCTCCAGCATATTTCCTATATGGATATCATCGTCGACTATCAGTATTTTATACATTATAAGTGTGCGCCTTTCATTGCAGTCTCCCATGCCGCCGCAGACGGCCGAAAAACGTAAATATAATTTTCGCGAGAAAATTTGAGCGTGAAACCACCTGAACACGGATATGATCAAACTAAACTTTCACGCTTCCATACCGTCGAATGAAGCCGGATATGAAAAATTTTCGCGAGAAAATTTGAGCGTGAAACCACCTGAACGCGGATATGATCAAACTAAACTTTCACGCTTCCATACCGTCGCGGGCGGGTTAATAGAAATAATCGTAAAAAATATACACGCTAAGCGGTCAAAAGAGAATCAGCCGAGCGCGACATCGAGAAGCATCATAAGAGCAAAACCTACGGCTACTCCGATAGTTCCGATGTTGCTGTGGTCTCCCGCCTGGGATTCGGGGATGAGCTCCTCAACCACTACATATATCATTGCTCCGGCGGCAAACGCGAGTATAAACGGAAGTATGGGAGTTATAAGAGAGGTAAGAAGTATTGTCAGAAGCGCCCCAAGCGGTTCGACGATCCCGGACAGCACCCCATAGGAAAACGCGCGGCGTTTTGATATACCGGTACCGATTAGCGGAGCCGAGATGATCGCCCCCTCGGGGAAATTCTGAACCGCGATGCCGATGGCGAGCGCAAACGCTCCGGCGGTGGAGATTACCGTGCCGCCGGAGGACATTCCTGCAAATACTACGCCTACCGCCATTCCCTCGGGTATATTATGAAGCGTTACCGCAAGTACGAGCATAAGAGATTTTCCGAGTCCCGATTTGTGTCCTTCCGGTTTATCGGAATCTAAATGAAGATGCGGGATCAGGCTGTCGAGTACAAGAAGGAATATCATTCCGAACAGAAATCCCGATACGGCCGGAAGCCAGGCTATATGACCGTTGTCTTCCGCCATTTCTATCGACGGAATCAAAAGAGACCATACGGACGCCGCGATCATGACCCCGGAGGCAAATCCAAGCAGCGCCTTTTGCAGTTTTGGGGACATTTCTTTTTTAAGGAAAAATACTGTCGCGGCTCCGAGCACCGTTCCGGCAAGGGGAAGCAGGAGACCGATTACGATCTTCATTGTATCATTCATATATACTTTAACTCCATTCTGAAATAATCCGCGGATCAAAACAAACTGCTGAGAGCTATAACCTTTGTCAGGCTTACCGCGATGTGTTTTGATGGCGGCGTGTCGATAAAAAAGCGATAGTATATTTATTGGTTCAAATTTGAATTTCTATACTGTATTAGATTATGATAACATTTAAATATGAATATTTCAAGACTTGTGAGTGTGTATACATCATATTTTGTTAAAATTATCAAGTGATGTCAATATATAATTGTGCATTGTTACAAATTTAAGATATTTAAGGAATTTATCTTATAAAGCTCTTGACAAAAGAAATAAGAAGTAGTAAAATATAAGTAGTTAGCACACGCTAACCGAAATAAAAATTCCGAGTTAGTGTGTAATAAATATTGCCATGAAAGGAACGGTCATAAAAAATGATGCCTGTTACACTCGCGGAGATAGGAGAGGAGTGTATAATAAAAAAAATAGGAGGGAGTCCCGAGGTTAAAAAGCATCTTGAGCATCTCGGCTTTGTCGTTGGCGGTATTGTAACGATCGTAAGCAGACTTGGCGGAAACATCATAGTCAATATAAAGGATTCCCGGATCGCGATCAGCGAGGAAACAGCAAGAAGGATATTTATTTAATAAAAATGATTAGGCGGCTTCGCGTGGCGTGCGAGGTTACGCCGAAGGTCGAGTGCACAAAGCGCTGTTTTAGCATAAGAAAGGAAGGGTCGTAATTATGAAAACTCTGAGTAACGCCGGTATCGGAGCAACCGTAAAGGTAGTAAAGCTCAGCGGAGAGGGAGCGGTTCGCCGCAGGATAATGGACATGGGGATAACAAAGGGAACGGAAATATACGTGCGCAAGGTCGCGCCGCTCGGAGATCCTATAGAAGTTACCGTGCGGGGCTATGAGCTGACGATCAGAAAGGCTGACGCGGGAATGATCGAGGTTGAATAACCGTACATATTTATTCAAATAAAAATTAAGGGAGACATCCCTATGTTTTTTAACACATCAGTTAGCTAAAACTAACCGCGTTATGTTATAAGTATCGGTCTCCGATATATTTATAAGAATTTCCTTAGTCAGAAAATATGAGAAAGGAAGAAGTGACATATGGAACTTAAGATAGCCCTTGCGGGCAACCCGAACTGCGGCAAGACGACGCTGTTCAACGCGCTCACCGGAGCGAACCAGTTCGTCGGTAACTGGCCGGGAGTAACGGTGGAAAAGAAAGAAGGAAGGCTGAAAAAGCATGACGGAATAATAATAACCGACCTGCCGGGCATATATTCGCTGTCGCCGTATACGCTTGAAGAAGTGGTGGCGAGAAATTATCTGCTGGGCGAACGTCCGGACGCTATACTTAATATAGTCGACGGAACAAATCTTGAACGTAATCTTTACCTTACCACTCAGCTTACGGAGCTTGGTATACCGGTAGTAGTTGCGGTCAATATGATGGACGTGGTTGGGAAAAACGGCGATAAGATAAATACCGCCGAGCTCTCCCGTCAGATAGGCTGCAAGGTTGTGGAGATATCCGCGCTGAAGGGCAAGGGCACGATGGAGGCAGCGGAGGCGGCGATAGCAGCGGCGAAAATGACGAAAACCATTCCTGAGCATAAATTTTCCGGAGTGGTGGAGCATGCGATAGCGCACATTGAGGAAGCGGCGCTCCATGATCTTCCGCAGGAGAGACAGCGGTGGTACGCGATAAAAATATTTGAGCGTGATGAAAAGGTTCTTGCGGAGCTTAAGCTTGATCAGGCTACGCTCGCGCATATAGAAGAAGATATAAAGGCGGCGGAAAAGGAGCTTGACGATGACGCGGAGAGCATAATTACCAATGAGAGATACATATACATAGCTTCTCTTATAAAGGCGGTTTATAAAAAGAAAAGCGCCGGTAAGATCACTTTATCCGATAAGATAGACAGGGTAGTGACTAACCGTTTCGCGGCGCTTCCCATATTTGCCGCTGTAATGTTTTTGGTATATTATATATCGGTTTCTACGGTGGGAACATGGGTCACTGACTTTACAAACGACGGCCTGTTCGGGGACGGCTGGCATCTGTTCGGAATAGGCTCCTCCGCTTATGATGAGGCAATAACCGAATACGCCATTGAAAACGTCTGGACAGATGAAATGAAAACGCTCGCGGCGGAAGCGGCGGAAAACGGCGTCCCGGGTGCTGAGGAGATATCCGCCGCTATCGCGGACGAGGATTTCGGCGCTTTTGACGAGGCCTACGGAACATACGCCGACGCGTTAGCGGAGGCGGGATATGATATTTCCGCTATATATGAAGCCGCGCTCGGTGAAGATGCGGAAGGCGTGCCGGATTCGTCGGAGTTCGGAGTCTGGGTGCCGGGCATACCGGTGTTCGCGGGAATGGGACTGGAGGCTGCCGGTGCTCCGGATTGGCTTAGCGGACTGATAATTGACGGTATAATAGGCGGAGTCGGAGCGGTTCTCGGATTTGTGCCTCAGATATTTGTTCTGTTTATATTGCTTGCTATACTTGAGGCCTGCGGATATATGGCGCGCGTTGCGTTCGTTATGGACAGGATTTTCAGAAAATTCGGGCTTTCAGGTAAATCCTTTATTCCGATGCTTATCGGGACTGGGTGCGGAGTTCCGGGGGTAATGGCGAGCCGCACGATAGAAAACGAACGGGATCGCCGCATGACGATCATGACGACCACCTTTATCCCCTGCGGGGCAAAGCTTCCGATAATATCGCTTATCGCGACGGCGCTGTTCGGCGGCGCTTGGTGGGTCGCGCCGAGCGCGTATTTCGTGGGAATTGCGGCCATAATCGTTTCCGGAATAATGCTTAAGAAAACAAAGCTGTTTGCGGGTGATCCGGCGCCGTTCGTAATGGAGCTTCCGGCGTACCATTTGCCGACTGTGGGTAACGTTCTTCGCTCGATGTGGGAACGCGGCTGGTCGTTTATTAAGAAAGCCGGAACGATAATCCTGCTGTCCTCAATTATTATATGGGCGGGTTCAGTGTTCGGAAGAGTAGACGGAGGCTTTGGATTTGACCCCGAAATGGAACTTGAAAACAGTATACTTGGTATCATTGGCAATGCGGTGTGCTGGATATTCGCTCCGCTCGGCTTTGGAAACATCAGAGCGACGATCGCTACGGTTATGGGACTTGTGGCAAAGGAAGAGGTCGTTGGTGTATTCGGAGTGCTTGACTTTGAAGGTATGACAAGGCTTGCGGCATACTCGTTCCTTGTATTTAATCTGTTGTGCGCGCCTTGCTTTGCCGCGATGGGGGCTATAAAGAGAGAGATGAACAGTGCGAAATGGACCTGCTTCGCTATCGGATATCAGTGCCTGTTCGCTTATGCCGTGTCGCTGATAATTTATCAGATAGGTTCTGTATTTACCGGAAATCTGAATGTTATAGGGCTTATATTCGCTGTTGCGATCCTCGCTTTTATCATATACATGCTCGTAAGACCGTATAAGGAATCAAACACTGTGTCTTCTGAAAAGATACCTACCTGAAAGGAATTCAGACATGACAGAGCTTATCATAAAAATTGACGGAATGGCGTGCGGGATGTGCGAGGCACATATAAATGATGCCGTAAGACGCGCCGTAAACGTGAAAAAGGTCACATCTTCCCATAAAAAAGGGGAGACGGTGATAATATCTGAAGACGACATTGATACCGATATAGTAAAAAAGGCGATTGAGGAGACCGGATATAAAGTTATCGAGGCAGTCAAGAAACCTTATGTCAAAAAGGGATTTTCTTCGTTTTTTAAAAAGTAAATCACACCTTTTTCTGAAATTTCTCTGAAGGAATGAGTAGTTGGGTTTGAGCAGGCGTCTTTATGACGTCGCCGTATCCGACTTCTCAGGACTTCAGCGAAACGCCGAGAGGTTCACCGCGCTTCTCTGAGCTTTCAAACTTCGGATCTTAAACAGACAAGCGTAAAACCGGCTGAACGCTGACTTAATCTAATATAACTTTCAAGCTATCACGCCTGATGAGATCAGATTCGACGGTGCAGATTTTTTTATATTTCGAATAATAACTTGACAAAGAGTGATTATTGTGATATAATAAACATAATAATAATTATTTTTATTCATTGTTTGTGAAATAAACACAAAAAGCGATGGCAGCCGGGATACTCAGTAATACTATATGAACTATTTCCGAATACCTTGCCTAAATACACAATGGAGATAATTTATAGCGTACTTACTGAAGACATTTGATGCCTTAGAGTTTGTACGCCGTTTTTTTGTTTTCAAATATAATTGAGCCGCCTTTGGCGTCATGAGGTGATTAGCGTGAAAGTTATATTTCATCGTCTCAAAATACGGTGATTTCACGCCCAAATTTTCTAAAAAGCTAAACGCTTTTTGCTTCGCAAAGCGAAGCCCGAAAATTTTTCATGTCTATTTTAGCCGCCTCTGGCGGCATGAGGTGATTATTATGAAACATAACACAATAGAAGTGGAATTTGATATCTGCAATAATGAAGTATTTGACCCAAATGAAATTACGCAAAGACTGAAATTGGAGCCTAAAAATATGTGCGTAATGGGGGATCCGGTACCGGGAACAACCCCGTATGGGATATTAAAATACAAGGATACTTCATGGACACTAAGCAGTGGTTTAAAAGAAAGCGATAGTTTGTCAGAAGAGCTGTTGATTATTGAGAATAGTCTGCAAGATAAAACGGAAACAATAAAATCAATATTAACAGAACTGAGATGCGAATCACATTTTATGATTGTGATTTATAACTATGACAGAGAATATTTTCCGGATATGCGAATACCCAAGGAGTTTTTGAAGTTAGCAGCGGAAATAGATGCTTATATAGACTACGATATCTACTTTTCAACTAGGTGAAAAATAAGTAAAGCCGATTAATAACAAACGAAAAAATCGATCTGAAAGCTGCGGGATTATAGTTGGAATACTGTAAAAGCTTGTAAGGCGTTTTCAGGTTTAAGTTACATATAAATCCGCCCCGTTTTGTGTATTAAGAACCACGGGTAAATTTTAAATAGTTGAGGGGAGAAAAATGTTAGACGAAGCATTGAAACAATATCTTCAATTACATGGAGTTCAAGAAATCGGAACCGAAGAATTCATTGTTGATGATCCGCTTGAGTATATTAACGTAATTTCAAATTCCGGCTGCTACATTTGTAAGATATTATGGTGGGAACATATTGAAATAGAAAGGCAAAAACAGGCTATAGGAGGAGGGGGGCCGGTTGACTCTCATGATAAACGCTTTATGTACTCTGAAGTATACTATCTGTCAAGAAGCTTTTCTGAAAACGATAGTGAATTATGCAGAGCATATTTACTTGAAATTCCAAAGAAGTACCAAGACCACAATTTAGTTCCGTCATTTTTTCTGAGGACGAAAAGGTAAGTCACAATAACTTCGCCCCGTCATATTCCCAAATAAAAAAGGTTTTGATCAAACTTTTTCAAAAGTTTGCGGATCGTTTAGTCAGCGCCTTAACAGGGACGTTGTATTACCATTGTGTTAACGAATGCCTTATCGTGACATCGGGTCAAAAGCACGGCGTCGATTTGTCAAGGGCAAGCCGCACAAAACGCTGATATGGCGTAAGAAAGGAATGGTCGTAAAGTGAATGATCTTAATGAAACTGATCTGATACAGGCGCATAGGTTTTGCAGAAATAATAGAGATATGCTGAAAAGTGATAAAGTATGCGGCTGTTTTTACTGTGTTTCCATCTTTTCTCCTTCGGAAATCAATAGGTGGCTTCCTGAAAAGCGTCCTGCGGTCACAGGCAAATACGATAAATGGATCTATGAGGGGTATACGGCATTTTGCCCATATTGCGGTATAGATTCTGTTATAGGCGAAAGCTCCGGATATCCAATTACGAAAAACTTTCTTGAAAGAATGCAAAAACGTTGGTTTGGTGAAAGAGAATAATTTGGAATATTGGGATATATAGACTAAAAAAATTCTTTCAGTTTTTGATATTTCATTCTCTGAATTCCTGTACTTTAGCGGATTTTTTATGCAATATGAATTCTTTATACCATTTTCTGCGTATAAAAAACATTATAAACATATCAAAGATCGGAAATGTCAGCATAATTATGATATGTACTATCAAAGTCATGGTTTCATTTTCATTATATAATCCGAAAATAGTACCCCTTAATAAAGTTGCCTGTGAAAGTGAATATAGTGACCAAAACGCAAGAGTGTCAATTATCAATGTTCTTTTTTCGTCTCTAATTGTTTTAATGATTTCTGCGAAAAAACTGACTTTTTCTGATACTAAGTTTTCTTTATATTGTATCTTATTCATTTTCTTAGATTTTCTGTTATATGAAAAAATAATACAAAACGTGTAATAGAAAATAAATTCTCCTACTGATTGCATATATGGATGTATTTGATTAAATAATCCTATAGCGATAGAAAACGGATAACTTATCAAGGTTACAATAAACATTCTAAGAAAATAACGCAATATAGTTTTATAATAATCCGCTAAAACCATTTTTAATATTCACACTCCTTAAAAATTAATATATGGCGGTAGTCGATTCATTATTTTCTTTTTAAAGAAATCAGAATAACAACTCAAATGAGCAAAATAAAAGTCAGGATATTTATATATGTTAATTTGTTCTTCGCCGCTTGGGGAGCTGAAAGTAACCTTTATTTGAATCAGGTGTTTTTGAGGATATCTCAAATAGAAGTTGTAACTCTATATTGCTTATATTACTCCAAATTTTTTATAAAACAATGTTAATTGTGAACAATTGGATTATAGCATAACTTGTATAATTTGTCAATATGCTAAAATTTATTTCTGCTTTGTATACAAATTATAGCTGATTATTTTGTATAAATCGCGAAATACATAGATTAATATACACGAATATGTTATTACAAAATAATGGCGGAAATTTATTTATATTTTACAAAATATTTTGTTGTAACTTGTATAAAAAAGAGAAATACGTTTCGGCATGTTGACAAGGTATTGAGGGGATGTTATACTAAAACTGTATATAATGAATGCACCTCCAAAAGTGTCTGTCTTTTGGGGGTGCATTCTACGACTTTATCGGTTTTAATTATTGCTTATTTATGGCATTAAGCTGTGTGAACGGCTTGGCGGCATTTATTAATGCTTACCTTAATTTAACGGAAATGCATTTGCTGCCGCTGAGCTTTTCGCTCAGTGGATCCGGCTGATGACCGCCGACATATAAAATGATTTCTCCGTCAGGCTCGATTCTCTTTCCCTCGTTGTTGACTGCCTTGAGCCAGTATCCGTCTGTTTCAATTTCCACCTCACGGCTTTCCCCGGGTTCTAAGAATACTTTCCGTATTCCGCAGAGCTGGCAGTTAGGAGTCACGCATCTCGAATCGGTATATTTGGCGTATACCTGAACGGTCTCGGCGCCGGGGACTTTTCCGGTGTTTTTTACGGTTACATGCATAACAGTATTTCCGTCTTTAGCTTCGGCCCGCGCGCCGGAATATTCAAACGAAGTATAACTGAGCCCGTAGCCGAATGGATAGAGCGGTTCGGTTTCTATAAACCGGTAGGTTCTGCCCTTCATTGAATAATCCGTAAAATCGGGCAGAGGAGCGTCGCCATAATAGAAAGTAAGCGGCAGACGCCCGGACGGAGAGTATTTCCCGGCAATAAGCTCTGCTATAGCAAGCCCTCCGACGCCTCCCGGATACCAAGCCTGAATTATTGCTTTGGCGTGCTTTCTTACGGTTTCGCCTACATCTATCTGGCTTCCCGCCATGACCACCACAATAACATTTTCACAGTTTTTACAGACTTCTTCGGCAAGTCTCTGCTGTGTCTTCGGCAAAAACAGAGTTTTCTTGTCTCCTTTTTCGCAGTAATCCGCTATGTCGAGCGAGCAGCCCTCTTCTCCCTCGATCGTACGGTCGAGCCCAAGACAGAGTACGGTGACCTCGGATGCTGCGGCAGCCGCGACTCCGGTGCTGCGCATGTTTCCGAAACCATCCCAGTCGTTCAGCTTCTCGTGTGCAAGCTTTGAGCCCTCGGCTACGTTAACCTGTGAGCTGCCGAACACTCTGCGTATTCCGTCGGCTACGGTGATATATTCGGAAGCGCGTCCGTGATAATTTCCCTCAAGCGCCGTCGTTGAAAGAACGTTGGGACCTACCGCCGCGATGGAGCTGATTTTTTCAGGGGAGAGCGGCAGAAAGCCGTTCTCGTTTTTAAGAAGTACGAGGCTTTCTCTCGCCATTTGCAGGTTAAGCGCTTTATGTTCCTCACAGTCAAGCTTTGAATAGGGAATATCGTAGTAGGGACGCTCATTTTCAAATTCTCCGAGCATAAATCTGATTGCAAATACTCTTTGTGCGGCGGCGTCAATTTCTTCTTCGGTTATCATATCCTCTTCGTAGGCATCGATAAGCTGGCGGTAGATTTCACCGCAGTTAAGGTCGCAGCCACGTTTGAGAGCAACCGCGGCGGATTCGGTATGAGATGCGGTATAATGATGGTTGGCATAAATGTCGGAGATAGCTCCGCAGTCGGATACGTAGTAGCCCTTGAAGCCCCATTCGTCAAACAATATGTCCTGCATCAGATGGGTATGCGCACAGCATGGTTGACCGTTGGTTCGGTTGTAGGCGCCCATTATACCCATAACCCCCGCCTTTTTTACTGCGAATTCAAATGCCGGCAGATACGTTTCACGAATATCTTTTTCGCTTGCCTGAGCGTCGAAACCATGTCTGATTCCCTCGGGACCGCTGTGTACGGCAAAATGCTTGGCGCAGGCGGTGGATTTCAGGAAATCTCCCTCTCCCTGGAGTCCTTTTATAAACGAGCAGCCCATTTCTGCGGTGAGAAAGGGATCTTCTCCGAAGGTTTCCTGACCTCTGCCCCAGCGCGGGTCGCGGAAAATATTAACATTGGGAGACCAGAATGTAAGGCCCTTATAGATATCGCGATCCCCGTATTTTACGCTTTGATTGTATTTTGCGCGCGCCTCGGTGGAAATGGCGTCGGCAACCTGATGCAAAAGCTCGGTGTCGAATGATGCGGCAAGTCCAATAGCCTGAGGAAAAACCGTTGCGGTTCCGGCTCTGGCAACTCCGTGAAGAGCTTCATTCCACCAGTTGTATTCATTTATTCCGAGGCGCTCGATTGCCGGGGAATTATACAGCAGCTGAGAGATTTTTTCTTCAACGGTCATTTTTTGTACAAGTAATTCGGATTTTTTTAATGCGTCACTGTATTTCATGATAATCCTCCATGCTGCCATAGGCAGCGCAAATAGGCATGAAAAATTTTCGTATTTCGCATAGCGAAATAAAAATCTTTCAGATTTTTAGAAAATTTAGGCGTGAAATCACCTGAATTTTGACGCGATAAAATTGATTTTTCACGCTAATCCTCCATGCCGCCAAAGGCGGATGCGTGAAAGCGTCTGCATTCCGATGCGATCAAATTAATCTTTCGCGCTAATTCCTTTCAAGTATTTGATTGAGTAGCTGAGTATTTGTATTCTCATTTGTATTATAGCATAACTGCAGCAAAAAATCAAGATGATATGTACTGAACAAATAGAAATGAATATGAAGAGAATTATTAAATATTTACGGTCGCTCTGATACTATGTGCGTACCAATATACACTGATAATGCGGACGTACCGGAGCTTGCAAAATTATGTCGAAATTTTCTATATTACATAAAATTTCACAAAATCATACGGTATAATTTATATAAAAAAGAGAATAGAGTCTCGGTGCGTTGACAAAACTCTAAAGGTGTGATATACTAAAATTGTTGAAAATAAACAATACATAAATATTCGTTAGGTATCTCAGAAAAGGTTGTACGGGTTAGCTCGGGTATTACACTGCGAAATATTTCTTAAAACCGCGCCGAATTACATACAGAGATATTTCATAGCGCACATGCTTAAGACACTCGATGTCTTTTGTATGTGCGCTTTTCTTTATACAGAAATATAAAAAATGAGCAGAATTGGTATAATGGGAGTAAATTCAGTACGTTATGTAGAGGAGCTTATTGATATTTGGAATAATGGAGCTTGTGCAGTTTTAATAGATTCCGGAACTCCTTTGAGTGCGCTTTTGAGGATTTTAGAAGAAGCTGATGTAAAAACCTGTATGGTACAGGAAGAGTATTCCCATTTTTTTCTAATGACAACAAAGTACAGAAGGCGCAAGTGATGTTGACCCTGGTTGCAGTGATTGTTACGGAAGTTGCTTTAGTTTTGTAAATGCTTTGTTCGACAAATAATCTTTGTTAATAACTTCTTAAAGTACATCAACGGCTTAGTTTATAAGTAAATAATCTTAAAAATGAATATTGTTTTCAGTGTAATTTTTACTTAGAAAGGGTGTAGCGTATGAATGGAAAAATTATTATCCCCAAAGACATTAAGAAGGTTGTAAACAGATGGATAATCAAAGATCTGCTTAAACTTTCAGGATTATTGCTGTTGTTTGCTATAATTGCGCTTACCATCGGAAATACGTTGATGAAACAATTGTCAGAGCAGGTAAAGTTGACTGTGGTTACACTGTGGATGTTAATACCTTTTTTCATAAGAGGCGTCCCATTCAAATATTTCAAAAAGAACTATGTAGGTTGATATAGTTGAAACACTGAAAATACCGATGGTCGGAGTACGTTTTACTCCTTTTCCTGAAGCACCAATAAACAATATAAAGCTTCATATATTGTGTGATAATGGAAAAATTATCGTGAAAAATGCCTTTTCCGGTAAGGCAATGTATGCTGAGTTTTTAGATTTTTTCCATTGCGATGACGTAGTAATATGTCTGAATGGAGTAAACTTAGTTCAAAGGCTTCCAAATAAACCTGATGACCCGATAAACTGTGTTGTATGCGGAATGGTTCAGGAGCAAGGTAGACGAAAATGTGTCGCTTGCGGACATACGCTTCACATTATTGAAGAAGATTCAGTTTCGGAAAACAAATAGATTAAACGATTTGAGGATATGAATAATGCGTAACTTCAGGAACTTTTTTTATAGACTTATTATTTGGGCAATAATGACTCAATTTTAACTGGTGAAAAATATTGCTATGGCATCTGGGAATAAAAAATTATCTGTTTTAGTGCTTATTATATGTATACTATTAACACTGAATAGTTGTGCTTCAAAAAAAGATGTATTTGAGGAAAATAATACTATCTTTTTTCAGCACTTGCTAAATCGCTTAGAGCAAGACGAGGTTGATATATATAGCGTCGATGCATATTATTTAGATAATTGGTACTATTACAGAGTATCGTATTCATATGTTAGTCCACTAACAGCTGAATGGCAGGATATTGAATTAGTGTATTTTGGGAATTTCCAAGTCGATAGATATTTCAATCCAAATTGGACAAATTGGGCAGGATTGGAACAGTATCGAGATTCTTATTATGCCGCAGTTGAAAAAGGAGAACACAAGTCTTTTTCCCAAGAGGAAATCAAACAATATGTAGAATCCTTTTATTCTTCTAAATAAAAGATGGTAACACTGCCCGCCAAGACCTCGTTTGAGGTCTTGGCGTAGTCTATTAATAAAATAATTTACGGATATCACGGAATAATGAGAAGAGAGCTTTTTTCAAAAAAATCGCTGCACTTGACTTCACAATACGGGGAAAAAGCGTTTCTGAAACTTCCCAAAAGCTTTTCTTAACGGGACATACACGACTAAGTCATTACATTAGTCAGCGTCGGTTCTCTTACGGTCGTGACCGCTTACTTGCTTTGAACATGAGAAAAAACAATTCTCCGATCTTTTTGGTACGGAGGGTTGTTTTTTATTGGTGTCGTATTAAAGCTGATACGCGATCTTTGAATGTGTGACAAAGTAATCGGAGCAGACGTAAAAGCAATGCTTAAGCCCGATATTGGCATTACATGTTTTGCCAAATATATGCATTTCCCCGCGAGGCTATTGACAAATCGCGTGCAGGATGTTATAATAATACCGTATTTTTTGCCATTACGTGTGCAATAAAATCGGATACTCCACTTAAAGATTATTTGATGGAAAACAGCGAGTCCCTGTGGCGGGCGGACTGCGTCTCGCTGTTTCGGCGTCTCAACGACACTCTGACGGCTTCCAGGGAGCTGATTTATGAGAAGGCGAAAAACGGTAATCTCGACGTGCCGAAGCGATATGTCACGGAAAACGGTCTGACTCTCGGCGAATGGCTGGCGACACAGAGAAAGAAAGCTGCGTCAGGAAAACGATCAGGCAGGGAAGCCGGAGGCTATCGGAATGATCCGGTCGTTTTCGAATCGGAGGTCTGCTTCGGGAGAATAGCGCAAATGCCAGCCGTATATAATAAAGACGGTCACACATTTAGCTGTATTTTTATTCGGATTTTGCCGCGGAGGGCGGCATTGTGATAAGGAAAGGCGTACAGTGTACATATGAAAGACAATTTATTGATTGTGGGAGAGGGTCAGTACGGTCTGATTGCAAAGGAGATCGCTGAAAGCATGGGGAGCTTTGAAAAAGTCAGTTTTCTGGATTGCGGAGAAAACTCCGAGTCCATTGAAAGTGAGCTTGAACTATTATCAACGGAAAATAAATATGCCTTCGCGGCTTTTGCGGGTGCTGAAGCTCGGGTTGAATTCACGCGTAAACTCAGAAAATACGGTTACGGAACAGCAATTCTGATAAGTCCCAGGGCGTATGTCAGTCCGTCCGCGCAGATTATGGACGGAGCCATGGCGGAGCCGTTTGCCGTGATAAGCGGCGGGACTGTGATAGGTCGGAATTGCTTTATCGGTGCGAACGCAACGGTGGGATGCGGAACGGTTGTCGGTGAAGCTTCTACAATATGCTGCGGAGCGACCGTTGCCGACAATGTTACCGTAATGCCGATGACGACTGTAGGATGCGGAGAAACCTTATGCGGATATACGCAGTCCGTTTCTATGAGAACACCGGAAGGCAATTCATATTGCTTTGAAGACGGGATGTGATGCCTGCGAAGACAGCCGTTTGGTATTTAATCTGACTCGAAACGGACAGAACAATAATTTTATTTTTATATTTATCTGAATAAAACGTTTTTAAAAATCCAATACCATATAATAAGAAAATTATCGAGCGCGTCGGCGCGGACAGAGAGCTTGGCAGACTTTCTATGCCGCTGTTTCAAATGATTGCTGAAACAAAAAATTACCATTAATAATATTTTGCGCGGCGTTCATAATAATATCAGAACGGACGCTATAGCGCAAACGGGATCGTTGAAACGAGCTTACCGAATGAAAGCACGAGCAGCCTTCCTTTAGAGGGTTTGCGTAAAGGATACGGTCACAGAAACGTATGATGCGAAGGCGGGCTGTTCGTTAATATAGAGTTATGAAAATCTAAAGGAGATTATAAAAATGGCAAGCAATCAGATTCTTGTATCCGATGCGAAGGAAGCTCTCGAGCGTTTTAAGATGGAAGCTGCGAGCGAGGTTGGAGTTAACCTCAAGCAGGGTTACAACGGCGATCTCACTTCCCGTCAGGCTGGCTCTATAGGCGGTCAGATGGTTAAGAAGATGATCGAGAAGTACGAGAACGATCTTAAGGCCGGCAAATAAGTTTAAAGCTTATCGGTAAAACCTCCATCTTGCAGCCCGCGATAAAAAATTATTACAGGCTGTCAGACAGGATAATGAGAGGGCATATCGCAAATTTTTCGCGATATGCCCTCTCTTGTATATAGCGGTATACGGTTTTTAAACGCCGGGCTCATTTTTCTGTATCGAGCGCAGCTATTTTCCGGGAATAACCGCTAATCAAAGTATAAAAAGCACAAAAATCCGGCATGCAACAGCATAAAAGCCGTTTCACGCCGGATATAATTATTCATGTCTGATCTCGTTCCGGAATTCATTTTTGAAGCTTGAACAATTTATAGCTGAATTAAGATGTCCCCCGCATATCAGACGTCGGGCGCCGCTAAATTTTTTCAGCGGGAGATACAATCCCCCGCTGAAAACGTTGAATGACGGGTTTTAACCCTTTATTGAAATCTTATTTTCGGGAGAATGGAGAAGCTCTTCCCGGCAGAGTCATACCCTGTCCCGTATTTCAGACGTTATTTTATCAAGAAAGCTTTCAAGCGGCATGGTCTCAGTGTTTCCGGAGTCGCGGCAGCGTACTGAAACGGTGCCTTCCTCGGCTTCCTTTACTCCGACGATAACCATATACGGCACCCTCTCAATCGTCTGTGCTTCGCGGATCATATACCCGATCTTTTCATTGCGGTCGTCAAGCTCGCAGCGGACCTTTTTGTCTCTGAGCGCTTCGTATACCTTGTGGGCATACTCTGAGCATTTTTCCGATATCATAAGCACTTTAGCCTGAGTTGGCGCAAGCCACACCGGAAATTTTCCGGCGAAATGCTCGGTAAGCACTCCGATGAAACGCTCAATCGATCCGAAGCATACGCGATGTACCATTATCGGACGTTGTTTGCCGCCGTTTTCATCGGTGTACTCAAGCTCGAAGTTCAGCGGCATCTGGAAATCAAGCTGTATGGTTCCGCACTGCCACGTTCTGCCGATGGAGTCCTCGAGGTGAAAATCTATTTTCGGTCCGTAGAACGCGCCGTCGCCCTCGTTTATCTTGTAAGGTAGTCCGAGCTTTTCTAATGCGGATTTAAGACCGTTTGTAGCCGCCTCCCAATCCTCGTCGCTGCCCATGCTGTTTTCGGGACGAGTGGACAGCTCCACGTAATATTTAAATCCGAACTTGCTGTAAACCTCGTTTATAAGATGGACAACTCCGATTATCTCATCGGTTATCTGCTCGCGGCGCATAAATATATGCGCGTCGTCCTGGGTAAAGCAGCGGACGCGGAACAGACCGTGCAAAGCCCCCTTCAGCTCATGACGATGAACAAGCCCTAACTCTCCCACGCGCATCGGCAGCTCGCGGTAAGAGTGCGGCTGGCTGCGGTAAACCATTACCCCGCCGGGACAATTCATAGGCTTGACGCAGTATATTTCGTCGTCTATCATAGTGGAATACATATTGTCTTTATAGTGATCCCAGTGTCCGCTGGTTTCCCAAAGCTTACGGTTCATAATAAGAGGAGTGGATACCTCGACGTAATTTTCCCTTGTGTGGATCTCTCTCCAATAGTCGATGAGCGCGTTTTTTATGGCCATGCCCTTAGGCAGGAAGAAGGGAAAGCCGGGAGCCTCGTCACAGAGCATAAAAAGGTTCATTTCCTTTCCTATGCGACGGTGGTCGCGCTTTTCCGCTTCCTCAAGCTGCTTCAGGTATGCGTCAAGCTCTTCCTGAGTGGCGAACGCCGTACCCTTTATGCGGGTCAGCATTTTGTTGTTTTTGTCGTTTTTCCAGTACGCTCCGGACTGACCCATTATCTTGAAAGCCTTAAGCGCCTTTGTATAGCAGAGGTGTGGACCGACGCACATGTCAAGGTAGTCGCCCTGACGGTAAAAGCTTATCTCGGCGTCCTCGGGGAGATCGCCTATATGCTCGACCTTGTATTTTTCCCCCTCCTCCTCCATAAGCTTTATCGCCTCCCCGCGAGAAAGCACAAAGGGTCTTATCGGGATGTTTTCCTTCACTATCTTACGCATCTCGTCCTCGATCCTCTGAAGATCCTCGTCAGTCAGCTTGGTGTCTCCGAGATCGACATCGTAATAAAAGCCCTTTTCGTTTGCCGGTCCGTAGGCGAAATCGGCGTGCGGCCAGAGTCTGTGGATAGCCTGCGCCATAATGTGCGCGGCGGTGTGGCGGATTATATGAAGCTCCTCCTCAGGAGCGCATTCGCCGACTGTTCCGTTGCTGTAGATTACTTTCATTTTATTATGCATCCTTTCTTTCCTGATTTCGGTGATTTACTGTATTCTGTGTTTCTCTGTTATGGAGTTTTCCCCGAACCGATTCTGCCGAGAAAAATAAAAAATCCCCTGACAGCGTGTAATAACGCAATGTCAAGGGTGCATCATATTATTATGCACGGTTCCACCTTGGTTTTTCACTTTTAACCGCATGTGTAACGGTTTTCCGTTAACGCCGGATAACGTCGCCGCTTACTTTGGTTCGGCGGCAAAGCTCGGGAGCGGTCTTCGCCGTTTAGCTTTCCGGGAAATTCGCACCTGTTATATTTCCCTCTCTGTGCGGCGCTTTTAACGGTTACTCTTTCCTTCAACGCTTTTAGTATATTATAACACTTTAAATCGTCTGTGTCAAGAGAATTTTTTGTGAAATAAAAGAAAATATCGGAAATTATATAAGAGAAGTCGTTCTGAAACCGTATCGTGACGTTTATGACATAATATATGTTAATTTTTTGTGAAGTTCTTGAAATCTCTTGCGGGTTATGATATAATAGATAAGAGCTTAAGGCGGACGCCCCATAAGACCGGTGTGCGTTCTTAATATATTTATTCGAAAGGAGGAAGTACATCCGTTAAAAACAGTTAAGCGGGCAAAATCCCGCGGATCTTTTTTACGCGCAGTGTACTTAAATAGTTATGAAGCAAGGAATCCATCCCGAATATACCGAGATGAAGGTCGTTTGCGCCTGCGGGGAGACCTTTACCACCCGTTCCACAAGAGGCGGCGAAATCAAGATCGATATCTGCTCCAAATGTCATCCGTTTTTCACCGGTAAGCAGAAATTTGTTGACGCCGGCGGACGTGTTGACAAATTCAGACGCCGTCTGGAAAACGCCACAAAGTAATACTTTAAGGGGGAACTTTTTGAAAAAAGTTCCCCTTTATTATCCCCTTCAAAAATCTCTGATAAAATCGATCATCATCTTTTAATACCTTGAGTTCGGTCTAAAAGCTCCTTGGCGTCCATCAGAGTCGAGTACATATATAGCGTTCCCAGGCAGATGAGAGGAGTACCCGTGGCGGCGCTTACTTTAACGGCGTCCGCAAACGCTTCGTTAATATCTGCGTAAGGCTTTGCCTCATGTCCGAGAGAGGAGTACAGCTCTGCGAGCTCCTCGGCGGAAAGGGAACGGGGATTATCAGGCTTTACGGTGAAAACCTTATCCACATACGGGCTAAGCTCAGATGCCATTAACCTGTAATCCTTGTCCGCCATAACTCCTGTGAGAATGTTTACACGCCTTTCGGGGAAATATGCTTTGATGGTTTTTACCGCGGCGTCTATTCCCTCGGGATTATGTCCGCCGTCATACAGAACAAGCGGAGAAGAATAAAGCTTCTCGAATCTTGCCGGCCATCTGACCGACGAAAGACCGTCACGTATCGCCTTCTCCGGTATCGAAATACCGCTCTCTCCGAGTACGCGGACTGTTTCAAGCGCTTTTACGGCGTTTGAGGGCTGATATAGACCGAGAAGAGGTATTACAAGGTGATCAAGCGTCTTATAATTAAATACCGAGCCGTCAAGATTCGCACTGATCACTTTGAGTCTGTTGTAATCGCAGGTATAAAGAGGGGAGGAAAGCTCCCGGGCTTTTCCGGATACAACTGTGTAAGCCGGACCGGAAAGACCTTCGTCTTTATCTGCCGGCACGTCTGTGCCGCAGTACAGCGCCGGGCATCCCGGTTTTATTATTCCCGCCTTTTCAAACGCTATTTTTTCTATAGTATCTCCAAGATAGGCTGTATGATCAAGAGAGACCCCGGTTATTACCGATACGAGCGGAGAGGCGACGACGTTTGTGGAATCAAGTCTTCCGCCCATTCCTACCTCCAGCACTACGATATCGCATTTTTCCTCAACGAAAAGCTGAAAGGCTATCGCGGTTATAAGCTCGAACTCCGTCGGCTTATCCTCCATTTCCTCGGCAAACGGTTTAACCTTAGCCGTAACGCGTGCCAGAGCGGAATCGGAAACCGGTTCTCCGCATATAGTTATTCTTTCGTTGAAACGCCGCACATACGGAGAAGTAAAAAGTCCGGTCCTGAATCCGGCGTGTCTGAGTATGCTTTCGGTCATTGCGCAGGTGGAGCCTTTGCCGTTGGTACCCGTGACATGAATGAATTTCAGCTTATCCTGTGGATCTCCCAGCATTTCGCATAGTTTTTTTATCCGCGAAAGCCCCGGACGCGAGCCTTTCCAGCTGACCGAATGTATAAACGCAAGCGCTTCGTCGTAAGTCATTTTAACAGTTTATTAAGCTCCTTTCTCAGATGCCCGCTTGAAAACAGCAGCAGCATAATTATTATTTCAAAAATTATAACAGGTATATATGTGATAAGTCTTTCCAAAAACAGGACCCAAATCCCTTTTTCGGCTCCGTAATAAATGGCTATTCCTATGGTCTTGACCACAAGCGAGCCGATAATATGCCCCGTAATGTCAGATAATATCACGGATATCGGAGAAAATCTGTTTTTAAACAAAAGCGAAATTACCCCGGCTGTCATGCCGATACTGCCTGCTCCGAGCATTATAATCGGATTTATTGAGTATCCGATCGCAATGCAACCGCAAACGTCAGCGCATAGTCCCACAATAAGACCCGCGAACGGTCCGAGAATGATACCGCCGAGGACGATAGGCAGGTTTTCATAACCTATCCTCAGTGACAAGCCTATGTTTATGGAAAAAAACTTGCCCGTAACGCTTATCGCGACAAGCACCGCGGCAAACACCATGGCGTAGATGTTGGAAAATACTCTGAGCGATCTTCCGATTCTATCATTTTGCATAAAAATACCTCCTTTTCCTCGCATTCACAGCATAAAGGAAACAGGAGGTATTTTAATAAAACGCCGGTCCGTGTTTTCATTGCAGATGAAGCGGGATGCAAAACCGGAACCGCAAGGCTTTTTCCTTTTCGTTTGACAGACAACTCCCCGTTCCGTCAACACTTCACGCTCCGGCTTTTACTCTTCTGATGCTTAAATTTTTTCGCGGGATCTCTGAAACGGCATACTCGCCGGAATTTTCCGATACCGCAATACTGTTATTATATCACACATTTCGAAAATGTCAAGTGGTTAGTATCAATTTTTTTGGTCTGTATTCATTCGGTATCGTTGGATTTTACCCCTGAACAGAGAAATGAGAAATATTTTCCGTGTCATCCTACGATCCTGTAAACCAGACTTCTGTGTATCGTGATCGCTCCAAGCTTGCAAAGCTCCTGACAGCAGTAACATCTGATACAGTTCTTAAGTGAGATCATTGCTTTTCCGTTCTCAATTTTTATGACCTTTTGCGGACAGGACCTCGCGCACTCTCCGCAGCCTATACATTTCTTTTTGTTGACCTTAGGGTGCGGTTGAAGAAACTTGGGAAGAAAATCCAGCTTATGAAGCTTATGCGTATCAGGAAATCTGAAATCTTTTATTACAAGCTCTCTTGGGTCGTCTCCCCTTAACATAAGTCCGCTTATATCCGCCGGTGCGTATCCCCGTTTTTTGGCGTTTTCAAGCATGGGAACTGTGTTTTGCGCTCCGATAATATAAGCGCACAGCAGGTCGAGAGCAAAAGGATTTTCCGACGCCAGAAGGCATCCTATTTTCTTCGGCTCTCCTCCGGAAGGACCGTTTCCCTCCATTCCGATTATGGCGTCGCATATAGACAGAACCTTTTTGTTTTTGCAGATGAATGAGGTCAGATCAACCACAGATGCCGCGAAGTCCTCGTGCTTAGGGAATCTTGAGTGAAATTCCACCTTTCTCGTGCCCGGGATCACTCCGAACAGATTTTTTACAGCCGCCGTCATCGTCGCCATACTGTGGCTTTTAAGCTTGCACAGGTCTACGATAAGATCCGCGTCAAGGATAGGTTTAATAATATCAAAGTGATTTGAGCGCTCGCCTCCATCCGTCCTTACCTCCTCAAAGGATGTATCATAGTTCAGCTCAAAGCCGCCCGCTCGCGCGGCTTCCTCCATTCCGGATACTTTATATATACTCTTAAGAATCCCCGGTGTATACGGTCCTCCCGGGCTTTCCGCCAGTAAAACACTCGCGCCGGCATCCGCGAAGATTTTGCCCGCGGCGTATACTACCGAAGGATGGACCGTGGCCGCCCTTTCCGGAGCGAATTTCAGAAGGAGGTTGGGCTTGAGTACGACTTTTTTACCATAATATTCCTCCGCTCTGAAATCAAGCATATTCAGTATAGCCTTAAGCTTTTCGTATATTACTTCGTTTCCGTATTCTTCGGCTCTTATGACGGCAGCTTTTCGGTTTTCAGCGAATCCGATGTATTTATAGTCAAATTCCACTTTCTCTACCTCTTTTGTTTATCCCCGTGTTCGGGTTACTTTAAACTTTTTTGCGTCTCATCTTGAATATTATTTTATACTTATGATACTGTACCATAAACAAATAGGGATTTAAATGGATAAAGTGTAAACTTTTATTTTATTGCTTGCTTTGTTAATTTTTATCCAATAAAATGATATTATAATGACGCTATGAACAGGGTATTTTCCCGTGAGTGGACATTGGTTTTCTGTGAGGTATGTTCCGGCTTATGAAGAGCTTTATAAAGAATAATTTCGCGATGATAAGTAAGATGTTTATTCAGCAAATAGGCATCGCCTTTCTTGGATTCTTGCTTAACACCGCGGCTAACGTTTCCGGCAATAAATCGCTTGTGCTTGGACTGAGCATTTTTTCCGCTACTTTTTATCTTTTATTAGTATATGTTCATGTTTGGGAGTTCGGTGTACAGGATAAAATACGAATCGAGGCGGGGCGTATTAAATTTGACCCTCTGAAAGGTCTTAAGGCCAGCCTTATAGCAAATTCGGTTAATATTCTTCTGGCGGTTCTGTCGGCTATCGGCTATCTTTGTATTGACAGAAATATCTTAGACGAATTCGGCAATATCGTATCGCCCGCGTGGGCTGTCAATCTTTATGCCGTTTCTCATATAATCGGTGTTTTTCTGCAGTCTATGTATAACGGTATCGGCAGCTGGTTTGGTATTGATGTGTATCCGTATTTTCTTTTTCTCGCGATTCTGCCTTCATTAATAACATCTTTTTTCGGTTATTATTTCGGTACCAAGGAAAAATACGGTCTTTTTACCTCCGCTCCGAAAAAATAACAGCACCCGGCGCATGACGCCCCTTTATCCGTGCGTTACGCACGGATTTTGATTTTCCGACGCTGATGTCCGGAAACCGGAATAATGTGAACGGAAAATCACCGGCTGTTTCATTTGACGAACAAAGACGTTTCAGATTTATACAATGAAACAGCCAAAAGGGCGTTTTCCCTGAATTACTGAAAACGGTATGATTTATTAACTTTATTAACGGATAAAAGTATTTTTTTCGCAGGAAACGAATATAGTTGAATAAATCTGTTTTCTAAGGAATGGTAAGCGCAATGAACAAAGCGGCACTGAAAACCTCAGCGGGGTTTGCAATTCTTGCGATCCTGCTGGCGATAGTCATACTGATAATGCATTTCTTTTTTTCTCCAAGGCTGAGCACCCCGGCGGCCAATACCGATATATCGCCTCTTCCGGTGATAGTGATCGATGCCGGACACGGAGGCTTTGACGGAGGCGCCGTCGGCGGAGACGGTACGCTCGAAAAGGATCTCAATCTTGATATAGCCCGTATACTTTCCGAGCTTTTACGGGTTTCCGGTTATGAGGCGGTCATGACCCGCACCGAAGACACTATGCTTACTACGGACGACGGAATCGGAAAAGCCAAAATGCGGGATCTCAAGCAGCGCCTTATTATTGCTTCCTCATATCCGGACGCTTTGCTGGTAAGTATACACTGCAACAAGTTTCCGGCGGAGAGATGCAGAGGGCTGCAGGTATACTACTCGGGCTCCGAGCTTGCGCAAAACGCCGCCGACAGTATACAGAATTCTGTCGCCCGGCTTATACAGCCCGAAAACCGACGCCAGACCAAAAAGGCCGATTCGTCAATTTATCTGCTTGACAGGGCAAAGACACCTTCGGTGCTTGTTGAATGCGGATTTCTTTCCAACAGCGAGGAATGCGCTTTGCTGAAGGAGGATGCATACCAGAAAAAGCTTGCGCTGTCAATTTTGTCCGGTATAGCGGAGGTATATCCTCCCGGCAGTATTTCAGTCGGCTGATTTGAAAGCGATATTTATTCAGAATACAGGAGCTTTCGAGTCTGAATATACTGAAAATCCAAATACCGCTTACGGCGAAGCCAATATTGTGTCAAGTTGTGTCAAGCTACCGCTTATTTCACGCATAATTTTTTTTGCGGAGCAAAACACGAAAATTTTTTATATTTTAAAAACCTATTAAAACGGTTTTTTAGCCCCCTATGGCGGCATGAGGTGATTAAAATGAAAGGTGAAAAAACAATTTACATATGCAGTCAGTGCGGGTACAAGAATACCAGCTGGTACGGTAAATGTCCTTCCTGCGGAGAATTCAATACATTTGAAGAGATATCGGCCGAAAGAAGACCGGTGAAAACCGATTCTCCTGAAAACGGCGCGCTCCATGCGCATGCCGCACGACTCGATACGTTGGATGTACCGGATTATATACGTATGGGAAGCGGTATGAGTGAATTTGACCGCGTCCTCGGAGGCGGTTTGGTATCAGGCTCCGCCGTCCTGCTGTCCGGTGAACCGGGCATAGGTAAATCAACTCTCCTTATGCAGCTTTGCGGCGCTGTAGGAAACACGGAACGGGTGCTGTATGTTTCCGGAGAGGAATCGGGTTCACAGCTTCGTCTCAGGGCGAAACGCTTGGGAGTTTCCGCGCCGGAGTTTTTCGTACTGAACGAGACAAATGTATCACATATATTAACGGAGATCGATCAGCTGGGGCCGACCGTGGTGGTTATAGATTCCATCCAGACCGTTTTCGCGGATTCCTCGCAATCCTCGCCCGGAAGCGTATCGCAGGTGCGCGAAGCCGCGATGCATTTTATCAACAAAGCTAAATCCGGAAATTTTTCCGTTATTCTTGTAGGGCATGTAAACAAGGAGGGCGGTATCGCCGGCCCGAAGGTGCTTGAGCACATGGTGGACGCCGTACTGTATTTTGAAGGGGAAAAGCAGCACTCATACAGAATTATCCGCGCGGTCAAGAACCGTTTCG
The DNA here is from genome assembly GCA_944393415.1 of uncultured Clostridia bacterium. Classification (GTDB taxonomy): domain Bacteria; phylum Bacillota; class Clostridia; order Oscillospirales; family CAG-272; genus SIG673. Next base: position 36,415 of record CALYAD010000026.1, read on the forward strand.
GCTCCACGAACGAGATAGGTGTATTCAGCATGACGGAAAAAGGGCTGATCCAGGTTCCCAATCCCTCTGAAGCGATGCTGCGCGAGCGTCCAAAGAATGTGTCCGGAAGCTGCGCCGTATGCGTTATGGAGGGAAGCCGCCCGATTATTACCGAAATACAGGCGCTCGTTACCCCGACTGTTTATCCCGCTCCCCGCCGAACCTGCGACGGCATTGATTTCAACCGTGTCTGTCTGCTGCTCGCCGTGCTTGAAAAGCGGCTCGGGCTTCACTTTTCACAGCACGATGTATATATCAATGTAACAGGCGGGCTTTATCTGAACGAACCTGCCTCGGATCTTGCCGTTTGCCTTGCGCTTATCTCCGGAATATTAGACAGGATAATCCCGGACGATTTGATCGCCTTCGGAGAAATAGGGCTTTCCGGAGAGTGCCGTTCGGTTTCCGTCGCCGAACAGCGGGTCAAGGAGGCTGAGCGTCTCGGCTTCCATAAAATAATGATACCCGCGCACTCGCTTTCAAAGCTTTCCGATCCCGCGGGAGTTATAGGAGTGAGGCGGCTGTTCGACGCGCTGAAAACTCCCGGGATATTTGAGAAAAAGGAGTCCGGAGAGTCATAGTGTTCAAGCCGGCTGTTTCGTCATGAAAGGCTTTGGTTATATAGAAAATATAAATTTTTTTGGAGGATTTTATAGAGCTTTTAAATTTATCGGAGAGCGGTTCGGAATAACCGGCAAATATGCATCAAATGTGCAAATATGCATCAAATGTAACAAAATATAAAATTTTTACTCAAAGCACTTGTAATAGAGGAAAATATTGTGTAAAATAAGCGATAGTAACAAAACAATAAAACAACCGGAGGATAAATAAAATGGCAAACGTAAAAGTTGCAATTAACGGATTCGGCCGCATAGGTCGTCTCGCATTCAGACAGATGTTCGGAGCCAAGGGCTACACCGTGGTCGCTATCAACGATCTTACTCAGCCCTCAATGCTTGCTCATCTCCTTAAGTACGATTCGGCACAGGGCAGATATGAGCATGAAATTTCTGCCAACGATGAGGAAGGCACCATTACTGTCGACGGAAAGAGCATAAAGATCTATGCCGAAAAGGACGCGGCGAACTGCCCGTGGAAAAAGCTGAAGGTAGACGTTGTTCTCGAATGCACCGGCTTCTACACCTCAAAGGAAAAATCAATGGCTCATATAAACGCCGGCGCAAAGAAGGTGGTTATCTCCGCTCCCGCCGGAAATGACCTCAAGACCATAGTTTATTCCGTTAATGAGGATACGCTTACCCCCGATGATCAGATAATCTCCGCGGCATCCTGCACCACCAACTGCCTTGCCCCCATGGCAAAGGCTCTTAACGACGCGTATCCGATCGTATCCGGTATAATGACTACGGTTCACGCTTTCACAGGAGATCAGATGGTTCTTGACGGACCTCACAGAAAGGGCGATCTCCGCCGCGCGCGCGCAGCATCCGTAAATATAGTTCCGAACTCCACCGGCGCCGCCAAGGCTATCGGCTTGGTTATCCCGGAGCTTAACGGAAAACTCATAGGCTCCGCTCAGAGAGTCCCGGTTCCGACCGGCTCCACGACTATTCTTGTCGCGGTAGTAAAGGGAAAGAATATTACAAAGGAAAGCATCAACGAGGCAATGAAGTCTCAGGCCTCCGAGTCGTTTGCTTATAACGAGGATCAGATTGTTTCCTCCGATATAATAGGAAGCACATACGGCTCTATATTTGACGCTACCCAGACAATGGTTACAAAGATCGATGCAAATACCTATCAGGTACAGGTAGTCGCTTGGTACGACAATGAAAACTCTTACACATCTCAGATGGTAAGAACCATAAAGTACTTTGCCGAGCTTGGTGCTCAGTAATCAAACGCCCATATATAAGGGACTGTTGCTTTATCCAAAAGGTAACAGTCCCTTTTGGATAAAGCGAAGTTTAGAAAAATATTAAAATATACATTAGATTCTTCATCCCGAATTCTTAAAAAGAATTGTCATCTGCAAAGCTGAAATCGGGTTTTAAAATAAATTTCATTTATACATATAGTAAATATGAAAAATGATACTATTTTTACCCCTGAGTTGAGAAAGCTCAGCTTGGGACTTATACGGCTTTCTCCGGATCTGAAAATTATCGACAAAAACAAAGCGAGCGAAAATATTCTTGAGCTGCCAAGACGCGGAGTGAATTTTCTTAAGCTGTGCGCTGACGATCAGTCTCTTGAGCGACTTAAGGGCTTGGATAAAAAATACGGGGCTTTCGGTATAGTATCCGTATTGGCTGGAAACAGAACTCTTTCGGCAGCTGTATTCAGGGAGAGAGACGGCAATATTCTTATAGTACTGCACCCTATGCTGACCGCGATTGATGCCGCTGCAAATAAAGAGCGTACGGAGAGCGTCTTAGGTCAGTACTCAAAACAGATTCTGGATGCTCTGACATCCGAAGCTGAGATTTACGAGCTTTTTCCGGACGAGTCTGAGCGTGCGGGGATGTCTCTGCAAAAGAAGGTTTGGGGAGCTTCCGAAATATATTTTAATTTGAATATAAAAAATATATGTCCCCTTGAGCATGCCGTAAATAAGATCATCGAAAAACTGGAAAATACCGATCTGAAAAAAAGCTTTACTTTTATTATTGATAAAAGTGTCCGTTCCTTTGGACTTTTTATTGAAATGTCCAGGTTATTATATGTACTGACAGAAATGATGGACGCCGCTGCGGTTATTGCCCCGGACGGAGTTTGCACTGTCCGTATTACCGCTGATACGGACATTCTGAATATAACCCTGATCGACCGGAGCAAATTAAAAAACGCCAGGCTACGGGATATCCGGATTAAAATACTCTCGGTAGTATTTTCTCTGCTCGGAGTTGATATAAATAAGCGTTTGGAGAATAACGGTCATATTATTCTGAGCGCCACGGTTCCGCTTGAAAAACAGCCTTACCGTCTGCGTGAGCCCGAGATCGGAGAAGAGCTTGTTTCTTATCTCAGCTTCTCCCTCGCTTTTTACGGTTTACTTTGAGGGAGCAATAAACCATTGATTTGGGGTTAAATGATTTGAATACAAAAAGAAAGTGACGGTCATGAAAATTGTCAATGACTTATAGATATATAATCTGCGGCTCCGGTCTTGCCGGAAGCGTTGCCGCGCGCGTACTTGCCGAGAAAGGGGAACGCGTTCTGCTGCTTGAGAAGCTTGATCATGTAGGAGGAAGCGTGTACGATTGCGAGGATCAGGCGGGCGTACTTATTCATAAATACGGACCGCATATATTCCATACAAACAATAAACGGGTTTACGATTTTCTTTCGCGCTTTACCGGCTGGCGGGATTATCAGCACCGGGTTCTGGCCAGGATCGGAGACAGATATCTGCCTGTCCCGTTCAATATAACGGCGTTGAAAATGGTATACGGTCAGGAAACCGCGGATAAATACCTTCGCTTGCTGAAAGAGAGCTACGGTACTGATACCGTATCCGTTATGTCGCTTCGCTCAAGCGGAATACCTGAGCTGCGCGAACTCGGAAATTACGTTTATGATAACATTTTCCTTTATTATACGGTCAAGCAGTGGGGTAAATCTCCGTCTGAGGTGGATCCCGGAACCACAGCCCGCGTACCGGTGCGCTTGTCCGAGGACGACAGATATTTTACGGATCTTTATCAGGGTATGCCGGAAAACGGTTATACAGAAGTAATAAACCGCCTCATAAAGCATGATAATATAACGGTCGAGACCTCCTGCGACGCGCTGGAGCGTCTTAAGCTGTCGGACGGAAAGATATTCTTTGACGGAGAGGAGACCGACGCGGATATAATTTATACCGGAGAAGCAGACAGGCTTTTTCGTTACCGTTACGGCGCCCTGCCATACCGTACGCTTGATTTCAGGTTCGAAACGCTTGAGCAGGACTCGTTTCAGCCATGCGCAACCGTAAATTATACGGTAAGCGAGGATTTTACCCGTATCACGGAATTCAAAAAGCTGACCGGTCAGAAAATAAACGGCGTTACAACTATCATGAAAGAATATCCAAAGGAGTACAGCGCTTCGGAAGGTGAAATACCGTATTATCCGGTCGCGTGTAAGGAGAGCGCTGCGCTTTATGAAAGGTATCTTGCCGAATGTGCCGCATATCCGCGCCTTCATCTGCTTGGAAGGCTTGCCGAATACAGATACTATAACATGGACGCCGTGGTGGCACGCGCCCTTGAGATGTGCGAGGACGTCAGGTAATCTGTTTCAATTTTGGTGCTCAGCACACATAACCATTTTTGGCGTAAGAAAGGAATTCTCTTGAAGATGGAAAAAATCATTACCTTTGCCGTTCCGTGCTATAACTCGGAGGCGTATATGGAAAAATGTATTCAGTCGCTCCTTAACGCCGGCGACGACACGGAAATCCTGATAATAGACGATGGCTCGACCGATCGTACCGGAGAGATTGCGGACCGCTATGAACAGGAATATCCTGATAAAGTTCGGGTCGTGCATCAGGAAAACGGCGGTCACGGCGAGGGTGTCAATCAGGGTATACGTCTGGGGCACGGCAGGTTTTACAAGGTCGTGGATTCCGACGACCGTTTGGATCCCGATGCGCTTGACAAGCTGCTTGACCATATAAGGCGGCATATACGTGAAAACGTTACGGTAGACATGTATATTACGAACTATGTATACGACCATGTTGAGGATAATACTCAAAAGCCGATGCGCTATAACAACATTTTCCCGCACGAAAGAGTGTGTACCTGGGAGGAAACAAAGCCCTTCGGTCTTACACAGTATTTAATGATGCACTCGGTGATATACCGTATGGAGCTTCTGAGAGAGCTGAAGATCGAGCTTCCAAAGCACACGTTTTATGTGGATAACCTTTATATGTATCAGCCTCTGCCCAGCGTAAAAAGCATTTATTACATGGATCTCAATCTTTATTATTATTTCATAGGGCGGGAGGATCAGTCGGTAAATGAAAAGAACGTTATAAAACGTATAGATCAGCAGCTGCGGGTTACCAAGCTTATGACAGAATGCTATGATCTGAACGTTATAAAAACTCAGAACAAGCAGCTTTACAAATATATGTTTCATGAGCTTTCAATGATGTATACGATCACAACCGTATTTCTGTTCGCGTCAAAAAAGGACGAGGATATAGAAAAGAACCGTCAGCTCTGGCGTTATCTGAAGGAAAAGGATCCGATAACCTATAGAAAAATGCGCACATCCACTCTGAACACGATAACCTGCTTCCCCGGGAAAATAGGACGCAGCACCACAGTCGGACTTTACCGTATCGTGCGCAGAATATTCAAGGTAAACTGAAATTAAAAATTACAGACACTCTAAAGAGGCTGCCTCATTTGCCATAAAATTTGCATTTGAGACAGCCTCTTATTTGCCGAAGCTTTTTTTATCCTATTATCATTCCGATTGAAGCGCCTAATAACGCTCCTGTAATAACGCCGGTTACGACGTTTTGCCCGGATTTTTTAGCTGTAGCGCCCCCTGCGATACTTCAGATTATCACCCCGCCATTTCCCAATTTTAAGAGGAATGGCGGGGGATTAAATTAGGATTTAAGATATAGTTCTAAAACCAATATTATAAAATCTCGATAATTTCAGCTAACTTGCAATGCTTTAAATAAATAATTTTATATTTTCCATATAACTCGGTTGGACCTACAATTAGCTTTATTTTTTCTCCGTTTTCAAGTAAAAATATAGGAGAGCTATTGTAGTCGTATGCTGAACCTCCGTCATTAGTTTCATAACTTTGAGAATATGCAACAACTGTACCAATAATAATTTCAAAATTTTGTTCTTTGACTGATTTATAATCTTTTAGAAATACAGAGAAGAATAACGATAAGATTATAATGAAACAGCAATTGAATGATAAAATGATATTAAATAATGTTTTACCATTAATTTGTGACTTATTAATTCTTAATATTTTTTTTCGTATAAAAATTAAAATTAATGAAATCACAGTAAAAATAATTATTGCTATAGCCAAGATGTAAAAAAATACAAAGTAATTTTCAGTTAATGCAGCTTCTTTATTCATACATTACCTCTCGTAATATACTACCCCAGTAAGTATTATAATGTTTTTTATTTAGTCGTACATGTATCTTTCGTTATAACTGTTAGGTAATGCAACGGAACCTACCCTTCATCCAATACTATTATATAAATTTTTATACTCTTTGTCAAGCTTTATTTAAAACAAGAAGGACCGCTCAAATTAATCTGAACGGTCCTTCTATTAAAACATAATATTTTTTACATAGTTGATATAGCTATTTTTC
>CALYAD010000027.1 GCA_944393415.1 uncultured Clostridia bacterium
GAAAATGACGCAGGGTATGCCTTTGAATCTATAGATTATTATGAAAAAGGTATATACGTCATTGAGGGCAGGCTTTGTGCCGCAGCTATACTTTCACCTTTCTTATCAGCTCCCGACAAAGACTATCCTGTCAGAGGCTTTCCTATCACCTTGCTCATAACTCTTTAATGCAATAAATGTATCGCAAAACAGTATTCTGGTCTTGCTCTGAAATTTTTATAAAGCTTCTTGCCTTAAACAGAAAATAAGCACCGGTTATTCTCAGGCAAGATAATAAAAAAATCCGTTTGCAGTCTACCTGCAGACTACATGCTGCGCTGATATTGAAAGGAATGGTTAATAGATGAAAACACGCGCGTTCATATCATTACTGATGCTTCTTATGATCATATTTACCGTAACCGGCTGCAAGCCTTCCGACGATATTGGAAAAGTTGGCGATCCCGATGATATTGACAAAGAAATAAGCTACAAGCAATACGATTGCGTTCTTGTTGATCAATGTATGTGCCAACCACCTATTAAACTCAATATAAACACAGATCTTTATTGCACGTTGCCTGATATATCAAAGATCGAAGGGATGCCGCATACTATTACTCTCCATGACATAACCCTGACAGGAAAGCTATACAATACCAGGTATGTATATACTAATCTTACTCCTTTATTTGTGTATGAATGCGATGATAATTCGAGGTTTGAAATTGAGCTTACTACGGGAAGCATTTATTCAATCGATATGAGTCCATCAAAACAATTCAAACTAAGCGAGCTCGAGTCTGAGGAAACCGATATAGGCGAGGAAGCAGCGAAAGAAATAGCGGACAGATACGCGTCCGAAGTCATCAACATACCGGATTACGTTGTGAATATATCTTCTCGCAGCACTCACGTCACCCTTGACGAAATGACCGCTGATGTTAAGTTATATAAAATCCAATACGCGAAGTATTACTCCGGCATTATTACAACAGACAGCGTAACGATAACAATTACTTCAAAGGGAAACTTTTACTCTTATTCCGCCGTTTCACCCGGAGCCTTTGAAAGCTCAACTCCTGATTATTTTGACCTTGAAAAACTGCATCAGGCAGTAGATAAAGAAATGGAGAATATTTTTTCCGGCGCTGGGCTCCAGGATTTCAGATATGAAACAGAAGATGTAAAAGTACTGACACTTAAAGATCATATATGGCTTGATACAGACGTGTACTACTATTACACCAATTCTGAAGGCAAGACATCAGAGCATATTGTATCATTTTTTGTAGTGGTTAAATAATTAATTTGTTAATGAAGGACTTGATATGCCAAGGGAATGCAACCCGAAAAAGTGAGGCTGTAATGTGAAACATATACCGGAGAGATTAACTGCCGAAAAAATATGTGGCAAATCTGCCTGATGAAATCCATGAGCAAACAACCAGCGGAAGCAAAGTATAACCTTTATCGCAGTATCATTTAGCTTTCGGAACCGGCTTCAGGGTTGATTCAAATCTTACTAAAACTTTTCTGCTCGAATTGTCAAGTCGATTGCAACGATTTTTTGATGAAGATGGCAATACATATAGCTTTCAAAAAATTACAATAATTTTTCTAAACCTATTGACAAAACGGACTTTTGGTGATATAATATTATAAACCGTTGAAGCGGAGATAACGTCAATTAAGACTGCACAGAGAGCCCGCGGCGCTGAGAGTCGGGACAGAAACTGGTTGGTAAATGGACCGCTGAGGGCGCAGTCAAAGGCGTGATCTGACGCCGAGTATTCTGCGACGTTGTAGGCAGACGTCATTTGCCGGGGATATGCTTGTATCCCGCTAAGCGCGCATCCTTTATATAAATATGGATGTGAATCAAGGTGGCACCGCGGATAGTGTTGAAATTATTCGTCCTTGACAGAGGGTAAGCTCTGTCAGGGACGTTTTTGTTTTTTTATGAGCTTCTTTGGCAGAAATCAAAGCGCACGTGGGAAAAATTTTAAACAAGCAGTTTTTAACCACGAAATAATTTCATTCCAGCTGATAATAACCATAGGAGGCAGTTCCATGAAAATAAAACCGGATTTAAGCGAGGTCAGAAAAATAGCCGAGACGGGAAAATATAAAACTTTGCCTGTTAGCTGCGAAATCCTGTCCGACATTTTAACGCCGATAGAAGCGTTGAAAATACTGAAGAACGTATCAACTCATTGCTATATGCTGGAGTCGGTCGCGGAAAAAGAGAAGTGGGGACGCTATACCTTTCTTGGCTTTGATCCAAGGCTGGAGATCACCTGTATAAAAGGCGAAATGAAGGCGGGCGGCATTGAATTCAAAACCGAACATCCCTCCGGCTTTCTCCGACAGATACTCTCCGGCTACAAAAGCCCTCGTTTCGATTATCTCCCGTCATTTACGGGAGGTCTGGTGGGATACTTTTCTTACGACTATCTCGCATACAGCGAGCCTTCAGTTCGAGGCGACGCTGCGGATACCGAGGCGTTCAGAGACGTTGATCTGATGCTGTTCGACAAAGTGATCGCTTTTGATAATTTCCGTCAGAAGATCGTACTTACCGTTAATATGTCGCTTGAGGAACCCGAAACGAGTTATAATAAGGCGGTCATGGAACTCAGACAGCTTGTCGGGCTTCTGAAAACGGGTAAGAAGAAGGAGGAGCCGGCAGGACGCCTGACGGGAGAGGTCACGCCGTTGTTTGACAAAGAGAGTTACTGTGAAATGGTGGAAAAGGCAAAGCGCCACATTCGCGAAGGGGATATTTTCCAGATAGTGTTATCAAACCGGCTCAGCGCCCCATTTGAGGGAAGCCTTCTCAATACCTACCGTATTCTGCGGACTATCAACCCCTCTCCGTATATGTTCTATTTTTCGGGGACTGACGTTGAAGTCGCGGGAGCGTCTCCCGAAACTCTTGTGAAGCTTGAAAACGGTGTTCTTCATACATTTCCGCTTGCGGGCACCAGACCGCGGGGCAAGACCGAAGAGGAGGATAAGGCGCTTGAGGTAGAGCTGCTTAATGATGAAAAAGAGCTTGCGGAGCACAATATGCTGGTCGATCTCGGGAGAAACGACCTGGGCAAAATCAGTAAATTCGGAACCGTAAGGGTCGAAAAGCTTCATTCTATAGAGCGGTATTCCCATGTTATGCATATAGGCTCCACGGTTCGCGCGGAGATACGGGATGACTGCGACGCGCTGGACGCCATTGAAGCGGTGCTTCCCGCGGGAACACTGTCCGGCGCGCCTAAGATCAGGGCCTGTCAACTGATCGGAGAACTGGAAAATAACAAGCGAGGTATTTACGGAGGCGCGATCGGATACATAGATTTTACGGGTAATATGGATACCTGTATCGCCATCCGCATCGCCTATAAGAAAAACGGAAAGGTATTTGTAAGAAGCGGTGCCGGTATCGTTGCCGATTCGGTACCGCAAAATGAATTTGAGGAGTGCTTAAACAAAGCGAAGGCGGTTATAAGCGCCTTGAGACAGGCGGAGGAGATTGACTGAATTTCTTCTGGGGGAAGAAGACGTTTTCACGCGTAAATTTTCTAAAAAGCCGAATGCTTTTTGTTTTGCCGAGCAAAACACGAAAATTTTTCATGTTTATTTTAGCCGCCTGCGGCGGCATGAGGTATTATTATGATATTACTGATCGATAATTATGACAGCTTTTCATACAACCTGTTTCAGCTTATCGGCGAGATAGAGCCGGATATAAAGGTCATCCGAAATGATGAAATGACATCAGAGGAGATAAAAGGGCTGTACCCTGAACGCATTATTATTTCTCCGGGACCGGGCAGGCCGGAGGACGCGGGAGTTATAATCGAGGTAGTTAAAAAGCTTGGGAAGGATATTCCGATACTTGGTGTTTGTCTCGGGCATCAGGCGATATGCGCGGCGTTCGGAGCAACCGTTACCTACGCAAAGCGACTGATGCACGGAAAGCAGTCAGATGTCAAGCTGGCGGCGGATTGTCCTTTATTTAAGAACTGTCCCGGGCTTGTTCGGGTCGCGAGATATCATTCTCTTGCGGCGGATGCGACAACCATTCCCGAATGTCTGAAGGTCGAGGCGCTTACCACGGACGGTGAGGTGATGGCGGTGCGGCATACAGACTATCCGATTTACGGCGTACAGTTCCATCCCGAGTCGATAATGACTCCCGATGGAAAAACAATGCTTAGAAACTTTATAAAGGAGATAGAGCCATGATAAAAGAAGCAATAGTAAAGATAGTTAACAAGGAAGACCTCACATATGACGAGGCGTATACAGTGATGAACGAGATAATGAGCGGAGAGACAACGCCAACGCAGAACGCCGCTTTCCTTGCCGCGCTCTCCACCAAAAGCGCACGAGCGGAGACCACCGACGAGATCGCGGGCTGCGCCGCCGCCATGAGAGCGCACGCGACAAAGGTTGAAGCCGGTATGGAGCTCTTTGAGATAGTGGGAACAGGCGGAGACAACGCGCACAGCTTCAATATTTCCACAACCTCCGCTCTTGTTGCTGCGGCCGGCGGGGTCAAGGTCGCCAAGCACGGAAACCGAGCCGCGTCCTCTCGTTGCGGAACGGCGGACTGTCTCGAGGCCCTCGGCGTAAATATTCAGCAGAGTCCTGAAAAGTGTGTCGAGCTTTTGAAGAAGCTCGGTATGTGCTTCTTTTTTGCGCAGAAATACCATAATTCGATGAAGTACGTAGGGGCTATCCGTAAAGAGCTTGGCTTCCGTACAGTTTTTAATATTCTCGGCCCTCTGACCAATCCCGGAACGCCCTCCATGCAGCTTCTGGGCGTATATGACGATTATCTTGTGGAGCCGCTGGCGCAGGTATTGATCAATCTCGGGGTCAAACGCGGTATGGTGGTTTACGGACAGGATAAGCTTGACGAGATATCCATGAGCGCGCCGACGACGATATGTGAGATAAGGGACGGTTGGTTCAGGTCTTATGTTATCACCCCGGAGGAGTTTGGCTTCAAGCGCTGTACAAAGGATGAGCTGAGAGGCGGTACACCGGAGGAAAACGCCGGGATAACGCTTTCCATATTGAAAGGCGAAAAAGGACACAAGCGCAACGCGGTGCTGATGAACGCGGGCGCGGCGCTATATATAGGCGGCAAGGCGCGTGATATGAAAGAGGGGATAGCTTTGGCGGCGGAAATGCTTGATAGCGGTAAGGCGCTTGAGACTCTGAACAAGCTTATTGAGATCAGTAACCGTCCGGAGGCAGAGGTTTGAAAATATATTTTGAAAGCGTGACTTCACGCCTGTCTTATTGTGACTGCGGCGTCAAAAGCAAGGTGCCGATTTGCAAATGGAAGACCGCGCAAAACTCTGATTTAGCTTAAGAAAGGAATGGTTATTAACATGACGATTCTTGACAGGCTTGCCGAATATGCCAGAGAACGTACCGAGCAAGCGAAAAAGAAAATGCCTCTCGAAGAGATCAGGCAAAGAGCGTTATCACTTCCGAAAGGAAGCTTTGCTTTTGAAAAGGCTCTTAAAACAACGGATATCGCGTTTATTTGCGAATGCAAAAAGGCGTCGCCCTCAAAGGGAATAATAGCTCCGGACTTTCCGTATCTGCAAATCGCAAAGGAATACGAGGAGGCGGGCGCCGAATGTATATCAGTGCTTACCGAGCCAAAGTGGTTTCTTGGCAGCGACGTATATCTTCGTGAGATTGCGGAAGCGGTATCCGTTCCATGTCTGCGCAAGGATTTTACGGTCGATCAATATATGATTTTCGAAGCGAAGCTGCTCGGCGCGTCGGCGGTTCTGCTCATCTGCGCGATTCTGACGGAGGAGAGTATTAAGGAGTACATTGATATTTGCGATGAGCTGGGACTTTCCGCTTTGGTGGAGACTCATAACGAAAGCGAGGTGCAAACGGCTTTAAGAGCCGGAGCGCGAGTGATCGGAGTCAATAACCGGGATCTCAGGGATTTTACGGTCAATACCGAAAACAGCGCCGAACTTCGCAAAATTATACCGTCGGATGTGCTGTTCATCTCCGAAAGCGGGCTGCGCGATGCCGGGGACGTTGAAAAGCTTCGCGCTGCCGGAGCCGACGCGGTACTTATAGGGGAAACGCTGATGCGGGCCGCCGATAAAAAAGCAAAGCTTGAGGAATTGAGGGGAAAAGCGTGAAAATAATGTAATATCAAAACAGAATTCAGGCTATTTCACGCATAAATTTTCCGACGAAAATTTTTCATGTATAGAAAAAGCCGGAGGTGTAGAAGCGTGAAAATAATGTAATATCAAAACAGAATTCAGGTGATTTCACGCATAAATTTTCTAAAAAGCCGAACGCTTTTTGTTTTGCGGAGCTAAACACGAAAATATATTATAACTATTAAAAACCGATCAGAACGGTTTTTTAGCTGCCCGAAGGCAGCATGGGGTATCATTATGACGAAGATCAAGCTGTGCGGACTTTTTCGCCCATGCGATATTGAGACTGCCAATCGGCTGATGCCGGAATTTATCGGCTTCGTTTTTGCGCCGAGAAGCCGAAGGTATGTGTCGCCGGAAACTGCGGCGGGGCTTAAAGAAAAGCTTGACGGTTCTATTAACGCCGTCGGAGTATTTGTCGACGAACGCGCTGAAAATATATCAGATCTTCTTGAGAACGGTACGATAGATATGGCGCAGCTTCACGGCGGGGAGGATGAGGAATATATAGACCGGTTGAGGAAGCTTACCGATAAGCCGATAATAAAAGCGTTTGCTGTTAGAACAGACATTGATATTGAAAAAGCCAATAAGTGCGGTGCCGATTATGTACTGCTTGATTCCGGTGCGGGCACCGGGACAGTGTTCGACTGGAGACTGCTTGAAAATATCGAACGGCCGTTTTTTCTCGCCGGCGGTCTTGATCCGGATAATGTGTGTGAAGCGATTAAAGCGTTAAATCCTTATGCGGTCGATGTCAGCTCGGGGATCGAGACAGACTGTTTAAAGGATAAAAATAAAATGGCGGCGTTTGTTGCCGCGGTAAGAAAGGAAGAAAGCATATGACAAATCCGAACGGACGCTTCGGGATTCACGGAGGACAGTACATCCCCGAGACCTTGATGAACGCGGTCATCGAGCTGGAAGAAGCGTATAATCACTATAAAAACGATCCTGAGTTTAACAGGGAGCTTACCGAGCTTTTCAACGAGTACGCGGGCAGACCGTCAAGGCTTTATTATGCGGAAAAAATGTCAGGAGAGCTTGGCGGCGCGAAAATATATCTAAAGCGCGAGGACCTGAACCACACGGGTGCGCACAAGATAAATAACGTGCTCGGTCAGGCGCTTCTGGCAAAGAAGATGGGGAAAACCAGGCTTATCGCCGAAACCGGCGCGGGTCAGCACGGCGTCGCTGCCGCGACCGCCGCGGCGCTTATGGACATGGAGTGCGTGGTTTTTATGGGAGAGGAAGACACTGTCCGCCAGGCGCTCAACGTTTACCGTATGCGCCTGCTCGGAGCCGAGGTCGTCTCAGTGAAGACCGGAACGGCGACCCTGAAGGACGCCGTGTCAGAGGCCATGCGAGAGTGGACGTCCCGGATCAGCGATACCCATTACTGTCTCGGATCGGTAATGGGTCCTCATCCATTTCCGACAATTGTGCGTGATTTCCAATCGGTGATCTCCAAAGAAATAAGGGAGCAAATAATTGAAAAGGAGGGCAGGCTTCCCGACGCGGTGATCGCCTGTGTTGGCGGAGGCTCAAACGCCATCGGAAGCTTCTATCATTTTATCGGGGACAAAAACGTCAGGCTTATCGGATGCGAAGCCGCGGGCAGAGGGATAGATACATTTGAAACAGCCGCCACCATAGCGACTGGAAGGCTTGGTATTTTCCACGGAATGAAATCTTATTTCTGTCAGGATGAGTACGGTCAGATAGCCCCTGTCTATTCCATCTCTGCGGGACTTGACTATCCCGGCGTAGGCCCGGAGCATGCCTATCTGCACGACATCGGCAGAGCAGAATATGTTCCTGTAACGGACGAAGAGGCCGTCAACGCTTTTGAATATCTGGCGAGGACCGAGGGCATCATTCCCGCCATTGAATCGGCGCACGCTGTCGCGCACGCCATCAGGCTCGCGCCCCAGATGAAAAGGGAGCAGATAATTGTTATTACTATTTCCGGCAGAGGAGACAAGGACTGCGCGGCTATAGCGCGTTACAGGGGGGAGGATATCCATGAGTAATATAGCAAAGGCGTTTGAAAAAGGAAAAGCGTTTATCGCGTTTATAACCTGCGGTGACCCGGATCCGGAAACCACGGCCTCCGCTGTCCGTGCCGCGGCGGATAACGGAGCAGACCTTATAGAGCTTGGTATCCCGTTCTCCGATCCTACGGCGGAAGGACCGGTTATCCAGGGAGCGAACCTTCGCGCGCTAAGCGGCGGCGTAACCACCGATAAGATATTCGCGTTTGTCAGAGAGCTCCGCAGCACCGTGAACGTGCCTATGGTTTTTATGACATACGCAAACGTAGTATTTTCCTATGGCGCAGAGCGTTTTATATCCGCATGTCGTGATATAGAGATCGACGGTCTTATCCTGCCGGACCTGCCATTCGAGGAAAAGGATGAGTTTTTACCGATATGCCGTCGATATGGCGTTGACTTAATATCTCTTATCGCGCCGACCTCGGAAAACCGTATTGCCATGATCGCAAAGGAAGCGGAGGGCTTTCTGTATATCGTTTCAAGCCTCGGCGTTACGGGAATGAGAAGCGAGATAAAGACCGATCTTGCGTCTATCGTTAAAGTAGTAAGGCAGAACACGAATATACCCTGTGCGATAGGTTTCGGTATTTCGACTCCTGAACAGGCGAAGAAATTCGCAAATGTCTCCGACGGTGTTATAGTAGGCTCCGCGATCATCAAACTTCTTGAAAAATACGGCAGGCAGGCGCCGGAGTACGTCGGCGAATATGTGAAAGCAATGAAGGAAGCGTTGAAATAATAATGTAAATGATCCGTGGTATGCAAAAAACGGTGATAATCATCGGATTTCGGCAAATCCGGCTGAATTTACAAAAAGGTCTTGAAAAATAAATAAAAAGGGTGTATAATATAATTGGCTAATTTAATAGCGGGGAGCTTGTATGACAGGCTGAGAGGAAGGTATGACCTTCGACCCATTAACCTGATTTGGATAATGCCAACGTAGGGAGAGCTTTCACGCAAGTGTATTTTACGGGAAGATACCAAACAGGTAGCTTCCCGTTTTTTTATTTTATACGGAGATGAACTATATGGTTATGGTTAACGGAGAAAGTCTTGATGTGGCAGGCAAGACAGTCGCGGAATATTTAAAGACGGCGAATTATGATCCGAGACGTGTCGCGGTAGAACGAAACGGAAAAATAGTTCCGAAAGCGAAGTACTCCGAAACGGTTATTGAGGACGGAGATAATATTGAAGTGGTCATATTCGTAGGGGGTGGTTGAGCTGGCGACGTCTAAAGCTGAATTTCAAAGGGCGTTGGAGGAACGCCACGGGGCAGAGCTTCAGAAAAAATTTTCAAATTCAACGGTCGCTGTCTGCGGACTTGGCGGACTCGGCTCGAATATTGCCGTAGCGCTTGCGCGAGCGGGGATAGGAAAGCTTATTTTAATAGATTTTGACAGAGTGGAAATTACCAATCTTAATCGCCAGCAGTATAAAGCGGGGCAGATCGGCTGCTACAAAACCGACGCGCTTTCCGAAAATATTGCGGAAATTGCCCCATACATAACGCTTGAAGTGCATAATGTCAGATTGTCTGAAAAAAATATAGAGGTTTATCTGAAGAATACCGACGTGATCTGCGAAGCGTTTGACGACCCCGAGTGCAAGGCAATGCTTGTCAATACGGTTCTTGAAAATCTGCCTGACAAATATCTTGTCGCGGCGTCCGGTATGGCGGGACTCGGCAGCGCGAACGCTATAAGAACGCGCAGAGTTTCGGGAAAATTTTATCTGTGCGGCGACGGAGAAAGCGATGTTACCGATGGAACGGGACTTATATCGACGCGCGTCATGTTATGCGCGGCGCATCAGGCGCACACAGCGCTTCGCATAATTTCGGGCGAATTTGAAGCATAGGAGCAATGTGTTTGTCCGTAAGAAATCATTTTGAAAAAGGGTTTCTTCAACCTGTAGAAAAGGTCAATTCGTCAAAAATAATACACAAAAAGCTTTTGGTCAAAGGGCAAAGCTCCTGTAGTCCTCTGCGGAGGGGGAAATTTTCCATAAAAAAGGAACTTAGCGTGAAAGTTATATTACATCGCGTCAGAATGCGGACGGTTTCACGCGTAAATTTTTTTGCCTAAGCAAAACACGAAAATTTTTCATGTATATCTGAACGTTATATGCAAGACAGCGTGAAAGTTATATTACATCGCGTCAGAATGTGGCTGGTTTCACGCGTAAATTTTTTTGCCTAAGCAAAACACGAAAATTTTTCATGTATATCTGAACGTTATATGCAAGACAGCGTGAAAGTTATATTCCATCGTCTCAAAATACGGTGATTTCACGCTTAAATTTTCTTGCGAAAATTTTTCATGTCTATTTTAGCCGCCTCTGGCGGCATGAGGTGATTAATATGAACAATAATGATAAATTAATAATAGGCGGACATGAGTTTAACTCAAGATTTATACTCGGTTCGGGAAAATATTCGCTAAGTCTTATTGAGGCGGCGGTCAGAGACGCGGGCGCGGAGATCATAACTCTCGCTGTTCGGCGCGCCAATACCAAGGAGCGGGAAAACATCCTTGATTATATCCCAAAAGGAGTTACGCTTCTTCCCAATACGAGCGGAGCGAGAAACGCTGAGGAAGCGGTTCGTATCGCGCGTCTTGCCCGTGAACTTGGATGCGGTGATTTCGTAAAGATCGAGGTAATGCGCGACTCAAAGTATTTACTTCCGGACAACCGGGAAACGATAAGGGCAACCGAGATACTTGCCAAGGAGGGTTTTATCGTAATGCCGTATATGTATCCGGATCTGAACGCGGCACGCGATCTTGTAAACGCGGGCGCCGCGACCGTTATGCCGCTCGCCTCACCGATCGGTTCCAACAAGGGGCTTGCGACCAAAGAGTTTATCCAGATACTTATCGACGAAATAGACCTTCCGATCATAGTAGACGCGGGGATCGGCAGACCCTCTCAGGCATGTGAAGCAATGGAAATGGGGGCCGCCGCGGTTATGGCAAATACCGCGCTTGCCACGGCTGGCGATATTCCTATGATGGCGGCGGCGTTCCGTCAGGCGATCGAGGCGGGACGCAAGGCTTACCTTTCCGGACTTGGCAGAGTGCTTACCCGCGGAGCGTCGGCATCGGATCCGCTTACGGGATTTCTTCGCGACTGAGAGAAGATAGCGCAAAAGATATATTTCATCGCATCATAATGCAGATAGTTTCACGCTCAAATTTTCTGAAAGTACATAGTACTTTTGCTTGGCAAATACTCACAAGGTGAGTATTTGCCAAGCACGAAAATTATTCATATCTATTAAAAACCGATTATAACGGTTTTTTAGTCGCCAAAGGCGACATGAGGTGATTAAAATGGAAAACCAATTTTTTATAGATTCTGAATATTTGTCAACCGAAGCGCTTGCTAAAAAGCATAGGCTTGAGACTGATCCTTCATCCCGCAGAAATCATATGGAATATATGCCGGGGATGGAGCAGATCGAGTCGGATGTCTGCGCAAACGTTATGGAGCATATGAACTCCTATGATTATACCAAGTACAGCGTAAATGATGTTAAGGCTGCGCTTGAACACGAGACCTGTACTATCGAGGATCTCAAGGCTCTGCTGTCGCCTGCGGCTGAACCGCTGCTTGAGGAGATGGCTCAAAGAGCAAGACTTGAAACAAGCAAGCACTTCGGGAATACCGTATACCTGTTTACCCCTCTGTATATCGCAAATTACTGCGAAAATTACTGCGTTTACTGCGGCTTTAACTGCTATAACCATATTAAACGTATGAAGCTGGATAAAGATCAGATCGAAAAGGAAATGAAGATAATAGCCGACAGCGGTATGGAAGAGATTCTTATACTTACGGGCGAAAGCCGCTCAAAAAGCGATGTAAGCTATATAGGGGAGGCTTGCAAACTGGCGAGAAAATATTTCCGTATGGTAGGACTTGAGATATATCCGGTAAATACCGACGAATATAAGTATCTTCATGACTGTGGAGCGGACTATGTAACGGTATTTCAGGAGACATATGACTCGGATAAATATGAGAAGCTGCATCTGCTCGGGCATAAGCGCGTGTGGCCTTACCGCTTTGACGCGCAGGAGCGAGCTCTCAGAGGAGGAATGAGAGGAGTCGCGTTTTCGGCTTTACTGGGACTTTCAGACTTCCGCAAGGACGCTCTCGCGAGCGCGCTGCACGTATATTTTCTGCAGCGTAAATATCCCTATGCGGAAATGTCGTTATCCTGCCCGAGACTCAGACCTATCATAAATAACGATAAGATCAATCCGCTTGACGTTCATGAAAAGCAGCTTTGCCAGATACTGTGCGCTTACCGTATTTTCCTGCCGTTTGTGGGTATAACGGTATCCTCCCGTGAGAGCGCGGCTTTCAGAAACGGAATAGTGAGAATAGCGGCGACAAAGGTATCTGCCGGAGTATCGACGGGAATCGGAGATCATGAAAGCAAGTACAGCGGAAAGGAGTCGGACGGAACGGAGGGAGACGAGCAATTTGAAATTGCCGATAACCGAAGCCTTGATAAAATGTATAAAGATATCGCAAGCGAAGGCCTGCAGCCCGTTCTGAACGATTATCTATATGTCTGATATAATTGTATTTACAAGCCGCAGGCTTTGCCGGGAGGATTTTCTTGAGCGCATAAAGAAGCTTGCGCTGGCAAAGCCCGGGGGAATCGTTCTTCGGGAAAAGGATTTAAGTGAGGAAGATTATAAAAGCTTGGCGGTTAAGGCGTTAGAGCTTTGTCAAAGGTACGGTACGAGCTGTATTTTACATAATTTTGCAAACGTCGCGACAGAGCTTGAATGCAGGGCTCTGCATCTTCCGTTACATATGCTGCGGCGGCTGTCGGATGCCGAAAAAAAACATTTCGATACTCTTGGAGCTTCCTGTCATTCTGTCGGAGAGGCGATGGAAGCCGAAAGCCTCGGCTGCACCTACGTCACGGCAGGGCATATTTTTGACACCGACTGCAAAAAGGGGGCGCCCGGGAGAGGTCTGGTATTTTTGGCGGAAGTGTGCAAGACCGTCTCCATCCCGGTTTATGCCATAGGCGGCGTCAACGCCGAAAATTTTTCTGACGTAATCAGAGCGGGAGCCGCGGGAGCGTGCCTGATGAGCGGAGCTATGCGGTGTGACAACCCAAATGAATATCTTTCCGCGTTTGATGGCATGGATTCGGCTAAAGAAAGCAGTGAAAAAAATGAGATTTAATAAAAATATGTTGCTTCTGTATGCCGTCACGGATCGTGCGTGGGTAGGCAGACAGACATTATACGAGCAGGTCGAGGACGCTTTAAGGGGCGGGGCTACAATAATACAACTCCGCGAAAAGGAACTCGGTGATGATGAATTTATCAAAGAGGCGATTGATATAAAAGGGCTTTGCGGCAGATACAAGGTTCCGCTGATTATAAATGATAATTTGAAGGTCGCGCTGGAAAGCGGCGCGGACGGTATTCATGTCGGGATTGAAGACGCCCCGGTTTCCGTGATACGGAGTAAAGCTCCGTCGGATTTCATTATAGGCGCGACCGCCAAAACCGTGGAGCAAGCGCTGGCGGCGGAGAAAAACGGAGCGGATTATCTCGGAGTCGGGGCGGTATTTCCTTCAAAAACGAAGAAAACCGCAATCCGCATAACGGCAGAGCAATTAAAAGAGATATGTTCATCAGTATCTATCCCGGCTGTCGCTATAGGCGGGATCTCTAAAAGCAACGTTATGGAGTTAAAGGGCGGAGGAATGACCGGAATCGCGGTAGTGTCAGCGGTTTTCGGAGCAAAAGATATTTGCGCTGAGACCAAAGAACTGAAAAAGCTGGCTGAGATGGCAATATATGGTTAATCAGTTAAAATCTGATTTCAGACCAGCGGGTTATTTTTCAGAAAAGTTTTAGGAAGATTGTAAGAAACACTTTTTCAAAAGGGTTTCTTACGGATAACATACATAGAAAACGTTAAGCCACAATGCAGACGGTTTCACGCATATATTTTTTTGCGGAGCAAAACACGAAAATTTTTCAAATTCTGTTTGAGCCGTCTGAAGGCGGCATGGAGGATTAAAATGAGAGAATATACAACACAGATGGACGCCGCAAGGAAGGGAATCATAACACCCGAGATGAAAGCGGTCGCCGCCAAGGAATACCGCGCCGAAGAGGAGATACGCGAGCTTGTCGCAAAAGGGCAGGTAGCGATCTGCGCAAACAGGCTGCACACCTGTATAGATCCGAACGGCGTCGGGTCTATGCTGCGCACAAAAATCAATGTTAATCTCGGGGTATCGCGGGATTGCAAGGATTATGAAATTGAAATGCAGAAGGTGAGAGCGGCGGTAAATATGGGGGCGGAAGCGATCATGGATCTTTCCTCTCACGGCGATACGCAGCCCTTCCGCAGAAAGCTCACAAGCGAGTGCCCGGCAATGATAGGAACGGTTCCGGTATATGACAGCGTTATCCATTATCAGCGGGATCTTGCGACGCTGACGGCGAAGGATTTCATTGATGTGGTAAGACTTCACGCGCGCGACGGGGTGGACTTTGTTACGCTTCATTGCGGTATCACGCGAAAAACGATCGATCAGATAAAAAAGCACAAAAGAAAAATGAATATCGTATCCCGCGGCGGATCGCTTGTATTTGCTTGGATGAGCATGACCGGGGAGGAGAATCCGTTTTATGAGTATTACGACGAGATACTTGATATCTGTCGCGAATATGACGTTACGATATCTCTCGGGGACGCTTGCCGTCCGGGGTGTCTTGCGGATTCGGGCGACGTGTGTCAGATAGAGGAGCTTGTACGCCTCGGTGAGCTTACCAAGCGCGCGTGGGCAAGAGACGTACAGGTTATGGTTGAAGGTCCGGGACACATGCCGCTTGACCAGATAGAAGCCAATATGAAGCTTCAGCAGACCGTCTGCATGGGAGCACCGTTCTATGTACTCGGTCCGATCGTTACGGACATAGCACCGGGGTATGACCATATTACCGCGGCTATAGGCGGCGCGATAGCCGCGTCGGCGGGAGCGGCGTTCCTTTGTTATGTTACCCCCGCCGAGCATCTTGCACTTCCGAATGTTGACGATGTGAGGCAAGGTATAATCGCGTCACGTATCGCGGCGCATGCGGCGGATATTGCGAAGAAAATCCCACACGCGCGGGATATTGACGACGCGATGGCGAACGCAAGAAGGACCTTTGATTGGGAAAAGCAGTGGGAATGCTCCATTGATCCCGAAACCGCAAAGAGCATTCGGGACAGCAGAAAACCGGAAAATGACGACAGCTGCTCTATGTGCGGTAAATTCTGTGCTGTCAGAAGCATGAATAAGGCGCTCAGCGGCGAATATATAGATATTTTGTGAAAATAAAAAAGCGGTGACGCGCTATAAAAAAGCTGAATAGTGTACAATAAAATACTTTTTGATTTTTTGGGAGATCTGAAACCTTTTTGCTTTTTTTCCGACATTATAAACAGCAGCGTCAAATGTGATCAGGTGTGGAAAAGTTACTTTAGGTTCATTGCCTGTATTACTTCAGACGTTATGCAATATATATATACTGAAGATTCCGGTACTACTTACCATTTGGTTTTCGTAAATGTAAGCTAAGTATCCCGGTTCAAAACGCTGCTTTAAATTATGGAAGGAATAATCATATGAACAGGCTTAAAAAAATTTCAAGTATTTTGATCTGCTCTATACTTATTATCGCGTTGTTTCCGGTCGCGGCGGGGGCCGATACAGGTCCGAAACCGTCTGTCCGCGTTAACTTTTTAAATATGGGTGACGAGCTTTGTTACGCTACGCTGCTCTCGAAAAAAGATTCGACCGGACCGAATTCCGTATGGGACGGCGATGAAGAGCATATCTATAATTATGACCTGGATATAGAAATATGGAGAGCTTTCGCCGAATATCAGGATGCCGACGGCTTTTACTTTTTGCAGATAGGCTGGAAGGTAAGCGAAACAAAGGAGATAGCGTGGACATATTATCCGCCGGACACATTCAAAATACTTTTATATTATCCCGAGAGGGATGCCTTTGTTGTAAGCGGTATCTGCGAGAAGTACGCCTTTGATACCTATTACACCGTGGATATGGAGGGCGTCGATATCAGCTCGGTAGACTACAACGAGGAATTGAGTAACGATGACCGTTTGAACGCCTACAGGTCTTACAACTATAAACAGGAGATTATCGCGCTGATTATCCGTATTTTTATCACTATAGTGATTGAAATGTGTATTGCTCTTCTGTTTGGCTTCAAAGGTGTAAAGCAGCTTTTGTTCCTTGCTTGTGTGAATACCGCCACCCAGATAATCCTTAATGTTCTGCTGAATGTTATTAACTACAGCTCAGGACATATGGCGTTTACGATTAACTATATACTTTTTGAATTTATTGTGTTTGCGCTTGAAGCGGTGCTGTATTGCTCTTTTATGGATAGGTTCGCCAAGAAACCTAAGAAAAAAACCTTCTATGTGATATATGCGCTGGTGGCAAACATGGTATCCTTTGGCGCGGGACTTGCTATTGCATTGGTTTTACCGGGAATATTCTGATAAAACAGGCTTATATTCGAGGGTTTTGATCAAACTTTTTCAAAAGTTTGCGGATTGTTAAGGCGGAGTCTTAACGGAAATAAACTTTTAATCTTTTTGAGCTGATTTAAGGAGTATGGTGATTAATATTAAAAAATGTATTTATATGGTATTTGCTATATTGTTATTGACTCTTTTACCATCATGCGATACTGACCCATATAAAGGAAAGCGCCCGACAGACTATATTAATTCATGTTGGTTGAGTGAGAACTCAAATTATAGCATGTATTTTGAGGTTAATAATATGAATGAGTCTATTCTCAGAATTGATGACGGAGAAATTATTCATTTTGAGTTTCTTTGGAGCGCTTTTGATTCCGGCGTGAATGTATATGAATATGGGAAGAGCGGATATACAGAAAATTTGTTGTTTAAAGGGGAATGTAAGTTCGGTAAAAGCAAATTTGAGGTTAAACTCTCAGAAAAATACGATATTTGCGTTGGACTTCCGGATACCTTAATTTTTGAGAGAGTTGGATAGCTCTGCTTCAATTAAAGTAAACTGACTTTATGAAAGATATCGGCGAAAAATAAAAAAATTATTAATATTTCCGCTATCTATTGACATTGGGTGAAAAAAGCGGTATACTAAAAAAGGCACGGTATGAGGCCGGATGTTTTCCGGATACTTGTCCCATGCTTTTTTACTTTTAATAACCGGGTGGCTGGTTAAAAGCGATTGATGCGGGAAGTAAAAAAGCTGACCCGAACAATCAAAAATAAACAGGGGGAAAAACGAATGCTTACAGCTATAGTCGGAATCAACTGGGGAGATGAAGGTAAGGGAAGAATGGTTGAT
Source organism: uncultured Clostridia bacterium (assembly GCA_944393415.1). Classification (GTDB taxonomy): domain Bacteria; phylum Bacillota; class Clostridia; order Oscillospirales; family CAG-272; genus SIG673. The sequence continues at coordinate 17,664 of CALYAD010000027.1, forward strand.
CTGCTGTCTTCCGATTATGATATCGTTATACGTTATCAGGGAGGAAATAACGCGGGTCACACCGTAGTAAATGAAAAAGGAAAATTCATACTAAATCTGTTGCCGTCAGGTATTCTGCGTGAAACTACGGTAAATGTCATGGGCAACGGAATGGTCATAGATATAGAGCACCTGACAAAGGAAGTCAGGTCACTAACGGAAAAAGGGATAAAAATATCTCCGGCAAATCTGAAAATCAGCGACAAGGCAATAATCTGCATGCCTTACCATAAGCTTCTCGACTGTCTTGAAGAGGACAGACTCGGAGACGCGAAATACGGCTCCACAAGACGCGGTATAGCGCCGGTCTACTCTGATAAGTACATGAAAAAGGGTATACGCATGGGCGATTTGTTAATGCCTGATACTCTCGAAACCAAGGTAAGAAATATTCTTGAGTGGAAAAATCTTACTATAAGCAACGGTTACGGACACGATCCCATAAAGACCGAAGATATGATGGAGTGGCTGACGCAGTACGGGGAATGGCTCAGGCCGTATATATGCGATGTCGGAGAATATCTGTACGACGCAAACCAAAAAGGTAAGAAGATAATGTTCGAAGCACAGCTCGGAGCGCTCAGAGATATAGATTTCGGTATATATCCTTACACGTCTTCCTCTTCCGTAATCGCCGCGTACGCTCCCATCGGAGCCGGCGTCCCCGGTCTGAGGCTGGATTCCTCAATAGGTATAATCAAGGCTTATTCAAGCTGCGTGGGCGAGGGTCCGTTTACCTGCGAGCTGTTCGGAGAAAAGGGCGATGAACTGCGCGAGGCAGGCGGTGAATACGGAGCCGCTACCGGCAGACCGAGACGCGTGGGGGGCTTTGACGTTGTGGCGTCCCGCTACGGAGTCAGAGTACAGGGGACGACAGAGCTTGCGCTTACAAAGCTTGACGTGCTCTCATATCTGAAAAAGATACCCGTATGCGTAGCATATGAAATAGACGGTGAGACTACGACCGTTTTTCCGACTGGAGACAGGCTTATGAGAGCAAAGCCGGTATATACTGAAATGGACGGCTGGATGTGCGATATATCCGGGTGCAGAAGTTTTTCGGAGCTTCCGGAAAAGGCACAGGAATATATCAAGTACATAGAAAAAGAAATGAAATGTCCGATAAGATATATATCCGTGGGAGCGGAACGTGAAGCCTATATAAAAATGTAAAAGGCATTATCCGCTTAAGCAGCAACTCACACAAGCGCCATGAAAAAAGAAAGGAGCGGTTGATTAAATATGCAGCATAAATGTAAGGTAACCGTAATACGCAAGGAGCTATTTGAGGATCTGCAAAAGGAGCATCTCGCGGATCCGAAATCCGGAGTGTGTCCCTTTTACGAGGTGGGGCAGGAATTCACTTTTGAACGATACGGCGGCAAGGATGATTTCTGGCGCGAGGGTAACGGCGCACATTGCGCGGAAGCCTGGGACTGTATAAGCCGTTACATATATACGGCGCTGCAGGGAGGAGCTATAATGCGCGGCTGGACCAACGACGAACGAAAGATGATAGCTTGCTGTAACGACGGAACACGTCCGGTCATCTTCAAGATCGAGCGTCAGGACTATAAGGTCCTGTACATTGACGGGATAAGCTGCAGTAAATGTGAGCAAAGGATAGCGGATAGGCTTATGCGGCTTGAAAACGTTACACAGGTGGTATTCGATCAGGAGAGAAAATTCGCCGAGGTTTTTGTCGATAACGACGTTCCGGATACGGCTTTGAAGGAAGCGGTAGCGTCCTGCGGTGCGTACGCCGTTACAAAAATCGATTGATCGGACCGTGAACAATCCATCAGACACTACACACAAAAACCAAGCGAAATCATATCAGTTAACAATAGAGTCTGAGTCGTGAAAGTCAAATATATCTCAGCCGCGCTTTTAAAATTCATTCGAATAAAACGCCGCATCGGCATAGGAAAGGAAAAGAAAATCATGGAAAACAATAAACGTCCCGAAAACATGGCAAGGATCAATACAAAGGAGCTTGCTCAAAAATTTATTGAGGAACAGATAAGCGAGATAAAGCAGCAGGTCGGCGATAAAAAGGTATTGCTCGCGCTTTCCGGAGGAGTTGACTCATCAGTGGTTGCCGCTCTTCTTATCAGGGCTATCGGAAAACAGCTGGTCTGTGTTCACGTAAATCACGGATTGCTTCGCAAGGGCGAACCGGAGCAGGTCATTGAGGTATTCCGCAATCAAATGGACGCAAACCTTATATACGTGGATGCTTCGGAGCGTTTCTTAAATAAGCTGGCCGGAGTTGCCGAGCCGGAAAATAAACGCCGTATTATCGGCGCGGAGTTTATCCGAGTGTTTGAGGAAGAGGCGCGTAAGCTGGAAGGAATAGAGTTTCTCGCGCAGGGAACGATATATCCCGATATACTCGAAAGCGGACCGGTAAAGGCTCATCATAATGTCGGCGGGCTGCCACAGGATCTTAGATTTTCGCTTGTTGAGCCGCTGAAGTTTTTATTCAAGGACGAGGTGCGGGTGGTCGGCAGCGCTTTGGGACTTCCGGACAGTATGGTTTACCGTCAGCCGTTTCCGGGCCCCGGACTCGGGGTCAGATGTCTCGGCGCCATCACACGCGACAGATTGGAAGCGGTACGTGAGTCGGATGCGATACTCAGGGAGGAATTCGCAAGAAACGGTCTTGAAGGGAAGGTATGGCAGTACTTTACCGTGATTCCGGATTTCAAGTCAGTCGGTGTGTCAAACGGTGAGCGTACATATGCTTACCCGGTAATAATCCGTGCGGTAAACACGGTGGACGCGATGACCGCGACGGTAGAGGACGTTCCTTTCCCGCTGCTGCAGCATATTACCTCGCGTATTACAACCGAGGTTGCCGGAGTGAACCGTGTGCTTTTCGATTTGACCCCGAAACCGAAAGCGACAATAGAGTGGGAATGATAAATACACGGAGATAGAATTTTATGAACATAAAAGATGAAAAGATAGATAACGGAAAAGCATTTGACTGGGGAAGAACCTCAGAAATTTATGCAAAATATAGAGATATCTATCCACAGGTCTTTTATGATAAGATTGTAAACCGCAAACTATGTATTGAGGGACAAAATGTTCTTGATATAGGCACCGGAACAGGTGTGCTGCCGAGAAATATGTATCAATATGGTGCAAAGTGGACGGGAACGGATATCTCAGAGGAGCAGATAAGACAGGCAAAATACCTTTCAAAAAATATGAACATTGAATATTATGTTTCTGCTACGGAGGATCTTAAATTTCCTGATAATTCATTTGATGTCATTACGGCTTGTCAGTGTTTTTGGTATTTTAAACATGAACAGATTATTCCCAATTTTCTGCAAATATTAAAGCCGGACGGATGTATTCTGATATTGTATATGGCGTGGTTGCCTTTTGAAGATAAGATTGCGGGGGCAAGTGAAAAACTTGTTTTAAAATATAGTCCTGAGTGGAGTGGCGCAGGAGAAAAATTGCACCAAATTCCCATACCTGATAGTTACAAAAATTATTTTGAATGTGTTTATCACGAAGAGTATCCGCTGAAGGTTCATTTTACAAGAGAAACCTGGAATGGAAGAATGAAAGCCTGTCGCGGCATAGGCGCATCGCTAACTGAAGAAGAAATATCATCGTGGGAACATGAACATTTAAAACTTCTTGAAAACATTGCGCCAAATGAATTTGATATTTCACATTATGTAGCTATGACAGAGTTAAAAATCAAAAGAAGCTGAACATGAAGGGTGGACAGCAATGTTTCCAAGCAAAGAAAAAGCAATATATGAATTAGAAATGGCAGTACAAATGAACCCAGGTCCTTGGAAAAACCATTCCTGCAATGTCGCCAGAGCAGCCGAAATTATTGCAACACATTGTAAATGCTTAGATAGGGAAAAGGCATTTATTTGCGGATTATTACATGATATTGGACGAAGAACGGGGATTGCTGCTGTAAGACATATTATTGATGGATACGATTATGCCATTTCACAAGGTTGGGATGAAGTGGCAAGGGTGTGTTTAACCCACTCATTTCCTGTAAAGGATATAGAGGCTGACATTGGGAAAAAGGATATTACCAAAGAGCAGTATGATTTTATCAAAAATTACTTAAATAGTCTCGAATATGATGATTATGACAAACTGATTATTTTATGTGATGCACTTGCTGATGCGAATGGTTTCTGCATATTGGAAAAAAGGTTTATTGATACCACAAGAAGATATGGAATATATTCGTTTTCTGTTGATCGGTGGAACAAGACTTACGAGTATAAAGAGTATTTTGAAAAGATGATAGATAAACCTATATACACATTATTACCGGGTATCGAAAAATGTATATATTATTAATTTCCGGTAGGACAGCGGTAAGTAAGTTTCGATAACAAACTGATAATCAAATAATCAAAAGCGCCACGAATACGACAGAGAATAATTTCTAAACAAGATTGATCAGGCTTTCTCGAGTGGGAATGATGTAGTATAATGATATAGGTGTTAGACAAATCGAATTTTTGAGGTGGGATCATGACTATCTATCTTGTCAGACATGGAAAAGATGATGAAACCATTAGAGGCGGGTGGAGTAATCACGGACTGATGCCTATCGGTGTTGAACAAGTCAATAAATTGGCTAAAGAAATGGTCGCTGAAAATATGAATATTGATTATATATATTCCAGTGATTTGCGAAGAACGACAGAAACATCTGAAATACTCTCAAAGTATCTGAATTGTTCGATTGAATATAACGCTGGTTTGCGCGAAGCGAATAATGGAGATTTGGCAGGAATGAAACACGAGTCAGCAAACGAAAAGTATCCCGGTTTATATTGGTCATCGCTTGCTTATGATGAGTGTTACCCTAATGGAGAAAGCCCCAAAATGTTTTATGATCGTGTTAAGACAGCATGGTTGGAATTAAAAAACAGAATACTGAAACAACCATTGAAAAGCTCAATGATTGTAACACATCAGGGCGTAATAGAAGTTATTTTATGTGTTGAGAACAATATCCCTTTTTCAAACAAAGCAAAACATTTTTCAGTGCAGAATGCGCAGTTAATACCGCTTGAGGTCAAGTAAATTATAACCTCTTAACAGAGATTATAATGCATTTCAAATGGTAAAACGAAAGGAGCCATATAATGAAATACAGAATCCTTGGGAAAACGGGATTGTCAGTCAGCGAAATTGGTCTGGGGGCTGAATGGTTGGAGCGCCATAATGCCCGGGAAGTAAAGGCTATTATTGATCACTGCGAGGCAGCTGGTATAAACATTTTAGATTGCTGGATGTCAGAACCGAATGTGCGTTCGAATATCGGTGCAGCCATTTCTGGAAAACGGGAGCGGTGGATTATTCAGGGGCATATTGGCTCTACTTGGCAGAATGGACAGTATGTGCGTACCCGCCAGATGGACAAGGTTCGAGAAGCATTTCAAGATTTGTTGAACCGGTTAGACACGGATTATATCGACCTGGGAATGATTCATTTTGTCGATGAGATTCAGGAATTTCATCGGATCATGGATGGAGAATTTCTGGAATATGTCTGTCAATTAAAAAAGGACGGCGTGATTCGTCATATTGGCATGAGCACACACAATCCTCAGGTGGCTAAGCTGGCCGCTCAAAGCGGTATCGTAGAGATGATTTTATTTAGTGTCAATCCTGCCTTTGATCTGCTTCCTGCCAGTGAAAATATGGCGGATTACTTTAGAGATCAGTATGATGAATCCCTTCGGGGCATAAACCCGGAGCGTGAGGAACTTTATAAAATCTGTGAACAGAATCAGGTGGGAATTACGGTTATGAAGGGCTATGCCGGCGGTCGTTTGTTCTCCGCTCAAACCTCGCCCTTTGATGTGGCCCTGACGCCGGTTCAGTGCATCCATTATGCTCTGACTCGTCCCGCAGTTGCCAGCATTATGGCGGGATATGACAGCATTGACCATGTTGATGCGGCTGTGGCCTATGAAACGGCTACAGATGAGGAAAAGGACTATGCCAGCGTTCTTGCGAAAGCGCCGCTCCATGCCTATTATGGTCAGTGTACTTACTGTGGCCATTGTGCCCCTTGTCCGGCAGGCATTGACATTGCCATGGTAAATAAACTTTATGACCTAGCTGTAATGCAGGATGAGATTCCGGGAACATTGAGGGCTCATTATGACCAGCTTTCCGCCAATGCGAAAGACTGTATCGGCTGCAAAGGCTGTGAAACCCGATGTCCCTTCGGTGTTGCCGTGGCAAGCCGCATGGGAAAAACGGCAAAGCTGTTTGCATAAGGTTTTACAGATATAGCACAACAGGTCAGGTGTTTGAATTGTTTCAATACAGTCTAAGGGCGCTTGCCCGCCTCCTTTGATTTTGGGCGGGGGTGCGGTGGTCGAAATCAGTCTCAATTTGAGACCGATTTCGACGCAAACTCCCCTCAAAATGAGGGGAGTTTTTTGGGGCCGTATGTGGTATGAAAAGGTTGTTTTCCTCCTTTTCTGTGATACTATTTTGATACTAAGAAAACGAGGTGCCCCGAATAGCTGGTAGAACATTAACATAAAGAAAAGAGTTTTCGTAGTTGGGGACAGAAAAATGCAAATCAAAACTGAGCGATTATTGCTAAGAGAACTTGTACGGGATGATTGGCGGTCTATGCAGAAGATTGCTTCCGATTTTGGAAAATCTAAATATTCCATATACGATATACCAATGCCTGCCGGAGATGTTGAAATTGCCGCATTAACAAAGCAGTTTGCAGATACGGGGGCGTTCTATGCAGTTATGCTTCGTGACGTTATGATCGGGTATATCTGCTTTCACGAAGATAATGGAAATTATGATTTAGGCTTTTGTTTTCATTCTGACTATCAGGGGAAAGGATATGCATTTGAGAGCTGTGCCGCAATTATGGAGTATATAGCTAAAGAGCGAAAAGTAAAGAGCTTTACCGCGGGAACCGCTCTGGCAAACAAGCCTTCCCGTAAACTTCTTGAAAGACTCGGATTTACCCTCAAAGAAACCGATTGCCTTTCTTTCCGGAAAGACATGGAGGGCAATGATATTACCTTTGAAGGTGGGATTTTTATCAAATCGGGTAATGCAAGATGACTGGAAATAAAGTGAATGGAAATAGCCGATTGGCTATTTGATAGCAAAAGGCAAAACACGAAAATTTTTTATATCTATTAAAAACCGATAAAAACGGTTAAAAACCGATAAAAACGGTTTTTTTAGCTGCCGGAAAGGTGGGTTATCATGGGAATTTGCAGTAAACTCTTGTATCAATAACAAAATACAGGAGGATTTTATAAATGGAGAAAATTTTACTTGATACCGATATCGGCGGCGATATCGACGATGCGATCTGCCTTGCATATCTGCTGAAAGAACCGCGGTGTGAATTGCTCGGCATTACCACTGTTTGCGGAGAGCCTGAAAAACGTGCGGCGGTTGCGGACGCTATTTGCAAAGCCGCAGGCGCAAATGTTCCGATTGTGGCGGGAATGGACAGCACCTTGCAGCCTATTCCGCTATACCCGACCCCTGACGGCGCTTGTGCATTAAAAAATTGGCGGCACGATACGTTTGAGAAAGCAGACGCGCCGGAGTTTTTGTATAAAATAATCAAAGAAAACCCGCACGAGATCGTGCTGATCGGTATCGGTAATATGACAAATATTGCCACGCTGTTCCGCACTTATCCCGACGCCCCTGATTTACTGAAGGGGCTTTATATAATGAACGGTTATTTTGGTGTGGAGCAGCTGCCTGATCCTTATTATAACTGGAACTCTTGGGCTGATCCGTTGGCTTCTGAAATTGTGTTTTCCTCTCGAATTGGAACTTATAGAGCCGTTCCGCTTGAAGTAACCGATATGCTTACGATTGAAGCGGAAGAGGCGAGCACGCTTTTACGGGCAGACAGCGATTTGATGAAAGCTGTATTTGATTTCGGAGACGCGTGGCTGAAAAGCGCGGGGAAATTGACCTTACACGACCCTTTGGCCGCGGTAAGCGTTTTTTATCCGGATATCTGCGGTTATGAAAAAGGTTTTGTGAAGGTAGAAACCGTGCAAAAAAGCAACATGGGCGATACCTCCTTTACCTCAGCCGCAGACGGGAATGTGGAGATTGCAAGAACCGTAGACAAAGAGCGTTTTTATCGTATTTTAAGTACCACTTTAAATGCTGGTATTTTTACTCCAAATCGACACTATATACCGCCGTTGGTGGTTAATCGGGCAAGATCGGTCGGTGTGGTCGGAGAAGCGTGGCTTAACACTCTTGATAATATGATTGCCGATTTGGAAAGGCAATGGGATATTTCCGTCGGCTGCTCATTAACAGGAGGAACGCATGCTTTTGTAGCTAACGCAGACGGGAAAAACGGCGGACGTTATGTTCTGAAAATAGATATGCCTGAAAATCTTGGCGGCGAGTTTTCAAACAGTATAACCGCTTTGAACGCAGTAAACGGAAAAGGATATGTAAGGCTGATTGCTTATGATATTGAGAAAAAAGCCTGTTTGCTGGAACGTCTGGGGAAGCCCATAAGCACACTTTCTTATTCCGTTAAGGATCAGCTTCGCTTAATCTGTTCCGTATTACAAAAAACGTGGGAGGTTCCTGCGGAAAATTTGGGACTGCCCACCGGTGCTGATAGTATTGCTTGGTTTCGGGAGTTTATAGGAGATACCTGGGAAAAAACAGGCAGACCATGCTCACGGCAGGTGATTTCTCAAGCATTCTCTTTTTTGAAATCAAGAGAAAAAGCAATGGACCCGTCAGAATTTGTTATGATTCACGGTGATGCTCACGGAAATAACACACTGCAGGACCTGTACAAAGAAGACGTGTTTAAGCTTATCGATCCTGACGGCATTTTTTATGAAAAAGCGTATGACTTAGGCGTTCTTATGCGGGAATGGCCTGAGGAATATGAGCGGGACCCATTACATAAAGGCTTGGAACGCTGTGAATATTTACATGAATTAACCGGTGTTCCGTCACAGGCTATTTGGGAATGGGGATTTTTGCAGACAGTCTCTACCGCTTTCGTATTTCTGAGAATCGGGCGGCAGGAGCAAGGGCGCGCCATGCTGAACGTGGCTGAAAGCTGGATTATATCGAGGCTTTGATTTTCATTTCGATATCGCATATAATAAAGCTTTTCTCGCGACAATACTATATAATGTAAATAATTCCTAAACCTAAAGCCAAACCGCAGATACAGAATCGTTTGAGATAGGCTTTTATATCATTAAAGACGCGGATGGCAGCAGGATTTTTATCAAAGCGGGTAATGCAGGATGACTGAGGGAATTTTTAAAAACCGAAAACCGAATATGGAAAAGCTGCTGTCTTTCGGCTTTGAAAAAGGCGATAACGGTTGGGTTTATCACACTGATTTAGTCGGAGGTCAGATGGCGCTTACTGTGTCAATAGATGACGAAGGAACGATAAATACGCGCATTGTTGACGGCAGCGGCGAGGAGTATGTGCTTCATCGCGTCGCAGGTGCCGCAGGCGCTTTTGTCGGTCGGGTCAACAGCGAATTTGAAGCGGTGCTGAAAATGATCTCCGATAAATGCTTTGATCGAAATGTGTTCAAAAGCGAACAGGCAAAGGCTGTTATTGCATATGTGAGAGACACATATGGCGATGATCTGGAATATCTGTGGCAGAAGTTTCCCGATAATGCGGTCGTACGAAGAAAAGACAATCAGAAATGGTACGCCGTCTTTCTTACTGTTTCCCGTAGAAAAATAGGATTGGACTCGGACGAGACTGCGGAAATCCTTGATCTGCGTATCAAGCCCGAAGAAATAAAAGATACAATTGACAATATACGTTTTTTCCCCGGATACCACATGAACAAAAAACATTGGATTACTATCTGCCTTGATAAAACGGTAAGCATAGAAGAAATCTACAGAAGGATTGACAAAAGCTATTTGCTGGCGAATAAATGAGCGGGACGCGATATGAAGTTTGTTAATAGAAAAGCGATACAGTCTGTTTATTCGCTCAATGCGTATAAACGCAAGTATCCTGGTCAAAGAGGATTATGAATATTGAAAGACGATATGGCTGCAGCAGGATTTTACGAAAAGTCCGGTTTCATATACGGCGGAGTCAAAAAATAGGCTGAGCTTGGCGAACTCACTGCCGGACTGCTTTATGTGAAAATATTTAGTGGAGGAGATATGATAACCGTAAAAATAATCGATCATAAGCATAAAAACGATATAAATATAAAAAATGAACCGTTTTGGCTGTTCGGGCGTATGATTCCCGCTTACTCCAACGAACAATGGAGTTATACCATAGAGAGGTTTGCTGAAGGAAATATCACTGAAATGTGCTTCCCCGACGAAAACTATGACTGGGATAAGCTCTCGGTAAACAGCGTTTTCGTCGGAGCCTATGATGGTGAACAGTGTGTCGGTCTTGCCATTTTGCAGCAGGCGATGATGAAATATATGTATTTGTATGATCTGAAGGTCAATGCCGATTACAGAGGGCGCCGCATTGGAATGATGTTGATCGAAAAGTCCAAAGAGGTGGCGCTTGAAAATGGTTATAGAGGGCTTTATACACAAGGACAGGACAACAATCTCGGCGCGTGTCTGTTTTACTTGAAAAACGGTTTTGTAATCGGAGGACTGGATACAAACGTGTATAAAGGCACTTCGCAGGAGGGCAAGAAAGACATTATATTTTACTGTGAGGCATAGATTTATTTTAAAGATGTAATTCTGATATATGAGTGATATTTTTTTCAATTAGCGGATAAATTATCAAAACAGATGGATATGGGGCAAGTATATTCTGTTTGTTTGAATTCTATGAAGCCTGACGAACAAGGGTACTCAGGCGCCAAGCTGGTGCGATTGAATTGCACATTTTCCAATGGGAAAACCGTCAGTTTTATTTGTAAATACACTGGTATGTCTGAGCGGATAGTTATGAAGACCCTTACAGAGCAAAAGCGAGAACATACACCTTATTCATATTCAAATTTAAACGAAACAAAAGAAATGGCATGGTTTATCATGCAGGATATACAGCCATGTGAGAAAGTTCCCTATGGTAGCCTTGCATGGAAAAAACAGGTTGCGGGTGCGCTTGCAGATATACATGCCGATAATTTTATATGCACGACTGAAATGTCACGCTTGCCTTACGCTGACGAAGCATATTGGAAGCATATTACCACACAGATTTCTGCTGATCATTTTGAAAGACAATGTGCAAAAAATAATGCGTTTGCAGCAAAATATGCCGTTATGTTGCCAAAGATTCACAGGTGTGCGGAAACATTTGTGCAGAATATGACAGAAATGTATAGGGAAAGATCGAGCTTGACCGTTACGCATGGGGATTTACAAAACATTTATGGCAACCATGTACGGTGTTTTCATGGTAAACCCATGATTATCGACTGGGGATTCAGCCGGTATGCCCCGTTTTACATTGATCTGGTGGATTATTTTACGCAAGAAGATGCAATGCTGTATTGGGGAGAGCTGCATCGTCATGGGTTCGTTATCAGCAAGAATGATTTTAAGGAGCGTTTCCGTATAGTGTCTTGTTACCCGGCGTTTATCTATATGTACCCGGCGTTGGCGCAGTATAACCGGGGGGACAGTACAAGGCTTGATTCGTTGCTGACGCTCCTTTGCCGGGATTGAAGCTCGACTGTCAGATTTTCACAACGCTATGTACCACGTTTTATTCCGAATACTGCGAATTTATTTATCAGGAGGCCTCCATCAGCCCGTCGAATGCAACTGATGAAAAATGCAGCCTGTTTACAGGATGTATTTGATAATTTGCCTGAAGAGATTATGAAAAATACTGTTATAGTGGTGATTTGAAAAAGGAGTGAATTCAGATATGATCCGCCTAATGACTATAAACGACTATCCCGCAGTGTATGACCTGTGGATCTCCTGCAAAGGCATGGGACTCAATGATGCAGATGATTCGGAAAGCGGAATTTCCCGCTTTTTGAAGCGCAATCCCACCACATGCTTTGTTTCCGAAACAGACAGTAAGCTGATTGGCGCAATAATGGCGGGCAGCGATGGCCGCCGCGGATATATCTACCATACTGCGGTACATCCATCCTATCGAAAACAAGGTGTCGGTTCGGCGCTTGTGAAGACCGTGCTGGAGTCGCTGAAATGACTTGGGGTCAGCAAGGTGGCGTTAGTCGTATTCGAAAAAAACAAAGATGGAAACGTCTTTTGGGAAAAGCAGGGGTTTACGGCGAGAAATGATTTGATTTACCGTAATCAGTCTCTTGTGGAATTGACACGTATTGATACTTAAAACTGAAAAACAACAGACCGGATTAAAAAATAACCGAGGAGGGAGAGGATTGTACAATCAAGAGCTTAAGCGGGCTTTATTTTCCATATTGACTGAAAAAGGGGCAAAGCTGATGGGGGTAGCCGATTTATCCGGCATTGTAAACGGTGAAATGCAAACGGGCGTATCGGTAGCTGTTCCCGTTCCCGTAAACATCGTTAAAGATTTGCAAACTGCGCCGACAAAAGAATATTACGACGCGTACCATGCATTAAACGCCAAGCTGGACGATATTGTTTCATGCGGGTCCGAGTTCCTGCGGGAAAACGGATATCAGGCGTATGCGAACACCACCAGGGTCGTCAAGAAAGACGAAAACTGGTGTACGCCGCTTCCGCACAAAACAGTGGCTACACGTGCGGGACTCGGTTGGATCGGGAAAAATTGTCTGCTTGTTACAAAGCAATATGGGAGTGCCGTGCGTTTATCCAGCCTGCTTACCATGCACCGCTTCCGGCTGACACGCCGATTAACGAGAGTCAATGCGGCGGATGTACGGTTTGTGTGAAGAGATGCCCTGCCAAGGCGTTGACAGGGGCGCTTTGGAATACAGACACAAGCCGGGAAGAACTTTTTCGCAAGGAGGATTGCAAGGAAACGCAGATCAGACGAATGAAAGAGGCCACAGGTATTAACACAGACCTATGCGGGTTGTGCTTTGCTGTATGTACCTATACGCAAAGATATTTAAAAACGGAGGCATAGCTTGTTAGGTGAAAAGATAATACGGCTCATATTGAATCTGTACTTAGAAAAACAAGTGCAAAATGCTCCGCGTTTTTAAAAACTTGTTGCATTTTTACTGATGTTATGATATAATCGGCATACCGGTCAGAATAGTAAAACGAGATAAACGTACAGATCAGAGCGAGCGAAAGAAATTTTAATTTTCAGAGGGTTGGTAACAAATGGAAAGGTGGTTTACCGTTGAGGTAATAGACTGTGATACCTACGCGATAAGTGAATATAAACACTGGGAAGAGACGCATTGCTATCTTATATGCGGAACGGAAAGGGCTGTCTTGATTGATACAGGCTTAGGAATTGCCAACATAAGAAAAACCGTTGATCGCCTGACTTCTCTTCCGGTTATGGCAGTAACAACACATGTACATTGGGACCATATCGGCGGTCATAAATATTTTGAAAACATTGCCGTACATGAAGCGGAAAAGGAGTGGTTGTCGGTTTGTTTTCCTATTCCGCTTCAAACGGTTAAGGATAATTTAACATCTCAGTCATGCGAATTTCCGGAGGATTTTATAATTGACGATTACCGGATCTTTAAAGGGATGCCGCAAAGACTTTTGCGTGACGGAGATTGCTTAGCGTTGGGAAATCGGGAGCTAACTGTTATTCACACTCCCGGACATTCCCCGGGACACTGTTGTTTTTATGAAGCGGAACGCGGGTATTTGTATTCCGGAGATTTGATATACAGGGGTTCTCTTGACGCATTTTATCCGTCCACAGACCCGCATCTGTTTTGGCAGTCCGTAAGGAAGCTCCGACCTTTGAAGATAACCCGCATTTTACCCGGACACCATCAGTTATCAATTCCGGTTGATATAATAAATAAAATTGATAAGGCTTTTTACATTATATATGACGATGGCAAGCTAAGTCAGGGAAACGGCGTATTTGACTTTGGCGATTTTAGTATACATATTTGAAACCAATATTCCGATAAAAAAGCTGATACGGCTGAAAATTCGAATGTAGAGGTTAAGAGGAGACTTCCGCTTCAGAAATGAAAATTGATATGAACAAATTAAAGATTAACTTCCGCTTAAAAGAGCTGGATAAGATAGTGCTTTGGGGGCAAGCACCTCATTTATACCTCGATTGGTTTGGATTGACAGATGGATTATTATGGATAAACGTTGGAACACAAACTATATATGAGTATACTGATGAAGCAAATAATTATTTTGGTCATCATTCAAAGTATAATGATTATCAAATATCCAGATTTTTAGAAGATTTTTTTAATACCTTCAAATATGTCGGTGAATCTATACCTGAATGGTTTTATAATAGCCTTGGTGTTTTTGACACAAAATTAGAAAAATGGCGAGATTTATATTTGAATGAAGATGAGGAAATATATAAACGATTTTTATTTGACGAATATAGCGTACTCGGTCAATGGAAGTGGGACAGGACCTTTGATTCAGGCTATCTCGTAGGAGGACCTGTTATCGGTTGCTTTAAATGTGGAAAAAAGATAAAAATTTTATGGAAAAGTTCACATAAACTCGATAACGGAAAGAGTATATGGACATCGCCGGAGGGCAGCCTTGAATTGTCATATGACGATTTTATTTTATCTGTTTCGGAATTTTTAAATTCATTTTTTATAGCTATGGACAGTCAGATTGAAAAAGCTGTTATCAAAGAATGGGGAAGCGTCTTGCTTGACAAGCAGAGGCTTTTAAAAGAAAATAATGAAAGGAAAATAAGATTTTCTAAGGACCTATCTTTTCTCACGGGATCTATTGTTAATACAGATTGGAATAAAATCGGTATTTTATATTCTAAAATGCAAAATGAGATAAAGCTTTTAAAATGATGGGATAAGCGAAAAGTTGTATAGTTGTATGGAGGATATGATATGGGGTTTGAAATATTCGGAGTATTTGCGGTATTGTTCGGTATCGTATTTGTGCTGGTTATCGGCATTATATTGGTTGGTTTATTGAGAGGTTTAAGCACTTGGAATAAAAACAATAATTCTCCCCGCTTAACTGTAACAGCAAAGGTCGTTTCAAAAAGAATGAGTGTCTCACATCACAGACATGCAAATGCCGGCGACGCAACCGGGGCTCACGGATACAGCACATCTTCTTCTACATGGTATTATGTGACATTTGAGGTTGAGAGCGGAGACAGAATGGAGCTTTCGGTTACGGGGTCTGAGTATGGAATGTTAGCCGAGGGAGACATGGGAAAACTATCTTTTCAGGGTACCAGATATCTGTCCTTCGAACGCATATAAGCGGGAGGATATCTGATTATATTTAAGTATCGCCGTAAAATATTTATACGGAACTGTAAAAATCGTTGTATACGGCGATACGACCTTAAAAAAACGAAAACAAAATAACATTTCACGCAGAAAAAGCTACATCTCACGCAGTGAGGCGGCTTTTTCTTTTTTTTATTTTATAATAACAAAAGATTTGAATCAGGGAAATAAAAGGAGGAGAACAACAGCAGTGAAAAACAGACGAGCCGTTGTTTTTTTTACAGCTATTTTGTTATTGGCGGCTTTGACAGGCTGCGAAGCAGAAAAAAATCCGTCAAGTGAAGAACTTTGGAAAGCGGCGATGACCGACGCGGTTTTCAGCGAGGACTCCGAGGTAAGAGAGCTGGTCGCCTTGACAAATGAGGATTCACGGGTAATATGGGACGAGTCGGGACAGAGAGTTTTGCTGTTAAGCTGGCACGACTATGACGACGAGTGCGCTCCCGGAAGCTCGATCGGAACGGAATTCGGCGATATCTGGGCGACTTCCGTCGGTGAAATGCAGGCCTGGTATGAGGATAACAGCGATACGGAGGACTGGAATTTGAGATTTGCGCAGCTTTTGGGCGTTCATGAGGATGAAGGCTACACTCGTTTTACCGCCTTCTGGGTCGCGCCGGAAGACGTCATACGTCCGGCATATGTAACCGACGTAACCCGGCAGATGAAAAATGATTACAGCTGCGTGACGGATGAAGCGTATAAAGCTTGGTTTGACAGGAATATCCTGTGGTCATACTTTGAGAGCGACTATCCATGGACCCGTCTCGGATATACCTATGACTGGAGCGGCGGGGAGTCGGAATACGGGCTGACAGAGTTTCTGATATTTGACGGAAGCAAAACCGAGATCGAGTTTACATATACCACCGCGGAGTTTGTGGATTGGCTGGAGCAGCAGACAAGTAATTTAAAATAATTATGCTGAAGAAACAACAGGTAGTCTGTATCGATAAAGGAGTGAATTATATTGAAACGCCGTTTGGTTAAATTATTAGCGATTTTTTTCTGCTTTATCGTTTTGTTCGGCTTGACTTTCGTCGGATGCGCCGCAAAGCGGCAGGAGCAGATCACAGATATCCGGCAGCTTGACGGTCGGGAAATAGGTGTGATGACCGGGACTGTATTTGATCAGTATACCGATCGGTTCATCAGCGACGCGAAAAAAGAATATTACATGTCCTATGCCGATATGGCGATGGCGGTCAAGGAGGGGAAAATTTCCGCGTTTCTTATGGATGAACCCATGGCGAGGGTGCTGTGTGAGGAAAACGACGGGATTACATATCTTCCGGAGCACCTGACCGAGGATGGGTACGCCTTTGCTTTCCCAAAGACCGAAGAGGGCGCTGCTCTGCGGGATCAGATGAACGAGTTTTTGGCTGAGATCAAAGCAGACGGCACGATGGAGGTGATAGAGGAGATTTGGTTCGGCGCGGATGAGAGCCTGAAAACGGTCGCTGACTGGACGTCGCTGCCCGATATTAACGGAACGCTGGATTTCGCTGCAAAGATCAACAGCGCGCCCTTTGCCTATGTGAAGGATAACCGGACGGTGGGCTATGATATAGATATTGTGATCAGATTTTGTCGTGAATATGGCTATGGTCTAAATATACACGATGTGGAGGTATCCTCCTTTATTTCAGGAATTGAGACCGGCAAATATGATCTTGGCGCCTCGGGCTTTACCGTGACCGAGGAGCGTGCGGAGAGAATGTATTTTTCCGATCCTGATTATGAGGGCGGTATTGTTGCGGTGGTAGCCGAAAACAGTTCGCAGGTGCGTTTTCAGAGCCTGCAGGATTTTGCGGGTACCGAGATCGGCGCAGTAACGGGTACCATACACGATCAGCTCGTATCCGCAGTAGTCAGCGGAGTGCATTTTCAGTATTACGACGACTATTCAGCCCAGCTGCTGGCTTTGCAGACCGGAACGCTTGATGCGATCGTGACCGACATGCCGATTGCCGTGCTGTCTATAGCGAGGCAGCCTGATCTGGTCATTTTCCCGGAAACGGTAGCGCCTGACAGCTATGGCCTGGGGCTTGCTAAAGGTGATCCGTTGACGGCACAGGTAAGCGCTGTCATAGAACGTTACACTTCAGACGGAACGCTGGAAGCGCTGCGGGAAAAATGGTTCGGCGCGGACGACAGCAAGAAGATAATAGACGTGGGCGAGTACGACGCGCCGAACGGAACTCTTCGATATGCCCATGATTCCACGCTGGAGCCCATGAGCTATGTGGGAGGCAACGGTGAGTCTTTGGGATATGAGGTGGAGCTGGTCTCGCTCATCGCGAAAGAGCTTGGAATGAAGCTGGAGATAACACAGACAAAATTCAGCTCTCTGATACCTATGCTGAGCAGCGGACGAGCGGATATCGTTTCCGGTTCCATTAGCATCACTGACGAGCGTCGGGAAAGCATTGACTTTGCTACCTCGCATTATATCGGCGGTACGGTACTGCTGGTGCGGGCGGAGGATATGGGACAGACGGTGGAGAGTGAAGATACCGGCTTTTGGGAAGGACTTTACGACAGCTTCTATAAGACCTTCGTTCAGGAAAGCCGGTGGAAACTGATACTTTCCGGGCTGGGCGTTACTTTTCTTATCTCTGTTTTTTCAGCGCTTTTCGGCACCGCTATGGGATTCGGACTGTGCCTGATGCGCCGCAGCCGTAATGGGGTGGTATCGGGAATTACTGCGGCTTTTATCCGATTTATACAAGGTATACCGGTTCTGGTGCTGCTCATGGTGCTGTTCTATGTGATATTTGCCGGTTCTTCACTGAACGGGATCATTGTATCCATAATCGGATTTTCCATAAATTTCGCTGTCTATGTAGCGGAGATGATCCGAACCGGTATTGACGCGGTGGATCCCGGGCAGTGGGAGGCGGCGACAGCCATGGGCTTCGGGCGGGTAAAGACCTTTGTTAAAATAATCGCTCCTCAGGCGGCTCGGCATATTCTGCCGGTATATAAAGGCGAATTCATTTCCATGGTAAAAATGACATCGGTGGTAGGGTATATAGCGGTCGAGGATCTGACAAAGGCGACAGATCTCATCCGCAGCCGCACGTTCGAGGCGTTTTTCCCACTCATTGTTACGGCGGTTATCTACTTTCTGCTCGCCTGGGGACTGACATTTTTCTTAGGAATTCTGGAGAAAAAAGTTGACCCTAAGCACCGCGGCAGACGACTTAAAGGAATTGATGTCAATTATACAATAAGGGAAAACGCCGTGGCGGTACCGGATGCGGTACGGGACGACGAGCCGGCGATCAGCATTTCCCATCTTAAAAAGAAATACGTAAACGCGACGCCGCTGAAGGATGTAAACGCGGTAGTACATAAAGGAGATGTGATCTCCATAATCGGTCCGTCAGGTACAGGTAAAAGTACCCTGCTGCGCTGCCTTAACCGACTGGAAATACCGACGTCGGGGCAAATAGAAGTGCTTGGTCAGGCGATTACCGGTGCCAAGCCGTCACAGCTGAACGCCATACGCCGACGTGTGGGAATGGTGTTTCAGAGCTTCAATCTGTTCGCTCATCTGACCGTGATTGAGAATATAATGCTGGGTCCTATAGAACTGTTGGGGTGTACCCGACAGCAGGCGTATGAACGCGGCATGCAGCTGCTGTCAAGCGTGGGATTGGCAGAAAAAGCTTTAAGTTACCCTGACGAGCTGTCCGGCGGACAGAAGCAGCGTGTCGCGATCGCCCGGACTTTAGGTATGCAGCCGGAGATCGTACTGTTCGACGAACCGACCAGCGCCCTGGACCCCACCATGGTGGGCGAGGTATTGTCGGTTATCCGAACACTGGCGGAGCATGGACTGACCATGCTGATAGTAACTCACGAGATGAAGTTCGCGAAAGACGTTTCCACTCGGGTGTTTTATATGGACGGAGGCGTCATCTATGAGGAAGGAACACCGGAAGAGGTGTTTGAACATCCGAAAACAGACAGGTGCCGCGCCTTTGTCCATAGGCTGAAGACCTTCCACCTTAGCATAACCTCCAAAGCCTTTGACTTTATCGGGGTGGCTGCCGACATTGATCGCTTTGCCAGAAAACAGCTGCTGGGGGCGCAGCAATCGCTGAAGTATCAGCAGATATTCGAGGAGCTGTGCGTTACGAACATACTTCCTGTCTTAACAGAGGAGGATTGCGATCTGAATTTTGACGCCGTATGCAGCAATGACGGCAGCGAGTGTGAGGCTATCATACGTTGGCGTGGAGAGTCCTTTGATCCGCTTACGCAGGGAGATAAGCTGAGCGTGGCTCTGGCTCTCAACAGAACAAAGACCGGCACATACGCGTTTGCAGACGGGATCAACACAGTGACGATAGTATTTTGAAATATACAGGCAAGGTAATAACGTAATGATAAGCGATGTAAAGGAAATTATACCACGTATTTTACGTGACATGAATGACGGGGTCTTGGTTTTGGACAGACAGGGACAGATACTGTTCCTTAATGAACAGGGGAAGAGGCTTTTGGGAGAAAGCCGAGACCTGACGGGACAGAAATATACTGCCGCCTTCCTTGAAAATGATCCGGAAGGGGAAAACGACGCTTTTCACCAGTTTATTCTGGATGCCGTGTACGATAAAGAACATGTGCACACCGGGGAAGTATCTTTTAAAGCTGACGACCGGGAGGCACGCCGTTTAAGTTTGACATCATCGTTTTTGCGCAGCGAAGACGGAATAAAGCCGATCGGTATAGTTGTGCTTTTTTCGGACGTTACTGAGGTCGCGAGGCTGAATCGACAACGCAGAGAGTCCTCCACGATTTTTGCGGTGCTGATGATATGCGTGTGTCTGTATCTTTTCCTTTGGAGTCTTCTGCGTTATCTTAACGCCGAGCCTCCGGGTTGGGTAATGAACCTGATGATCGAGGGAATTTCGGTTGTCATGTTTTTCATAATCCTTAAAACAACAAGCTTTTCTCTCCGTGATATAGGACTTCGGATAACCAATGCCAAGGCGACCTTTGTTCCGGATATACTTATTGCTTTAGGCGGAAGTATTCTGCTTATCGGCGGGAAAGTGATTCTATTGCGAGTAGCGCCGGGCTTTTTCCCGGAGGGAGCGCCGTTTTGGGATTGGAGCGTCGGTACATTCGCGGATATAATATATCCGCTGACAGTGATCCTGCAGGAATTTCTTGCAAGAGGCGTAATGCAGGAAAATCTCAATCGTGTTTTTACGGGGAAATATGCAGGCGCTTTGTCTATTGTGGTCTCATCTCTTGTATTTGGAGTGCTTCATATCGCATACGGGCTTCCTTATATGGTTGGAGCGATGCTCCTGTTGGGCGCACTGGGCGTCTTTTACCATAAGCAGGGTAATATATGGGGACTATGCATTATCCATTACGTACTCGGGGAGGTGGCGACATTTCTGCGCTATTTGATTTGACGATATCTGTGTTCAGCGCGACTTGGTGGGTCACAATGGCGGTTATAGCGGCGATTATCGTGCTGATATGGGTATTTCGCGCAAATGTAGAACCTAGGAAAATAAATAAAGACGACCGGAAATTTCTTGCGTGGTTGTCCGCGATAACAGTCTGTTATCTGGCAGGGTACAAAACTCTTCTGGCGTTCAGCCCGTATTTTGATTTTCATATATGGAACGAGCTTCCGCTGCAGCCGTGTAATATCGTTGCGGTTCTGGCTATTCCGGCCGCTCTAAGAGAAGACGGATTTGGGAGGCTTTTGAAAAGCTTTTGCTTTTATGGCGGAATAGTATTCGCTCCGGTGGCGCTCATGATGCCTGTGGAAGGGTTTTCAGGAGTACCGTTGTTTTCGGTAAACGCCTTGGGCTTCTATGGATTTCACGGATTGGTGCTGGCGATATCCTTCAGCTTTGGTACCCTGAAATTGTATAAACCAAGATACCGGGATATTCCGGGAGTGCTGTTGGTTTTGTCTGTCCTCGCCTTTCTGGCATACGTGGTTAACATGATCTTGCGGGCTACCGTTTATCCGGATGCCAATTATTTTTACACCTACGGTCTGGAGGGAAACCCCGTGCTGGAAAACCTGAGAGAATGGATACCGATAGATTTTCTGTACGAGCTGCCGCTGCTGTTGGTGATGACTGTTCTCTGCATGGTTATAACATTCCTGTTTAATGGAATACATCGCTTACTGAACCTGAGAAAACGCGGAGAAATTAACAACTGAGTTTAAAATATAACTCAGTCAAAACCATGACTTTACAGTGAAAGAAAAATAGCGTGAAGGATATATTTCATAGCGTCAAAACGCAGATAGCTTCACGCGTAAAGTTTTTGACATAGCAAAACACGAAATTTTTTATATCTGTTTTCGCCGCCTTTAGCGGCATGGAGGATAGCGTGAAAGATCAATCTGATCGCATCAAAATGCAGATAGTTTCACGCTCAAATTTTCTTGCGAAAATTATTCATATCTATTTTAGTCGCCAAAGGCGACATGAGGTGATTATTATGAACAGAAACAATATCAAAAAAATCTGCGCTTGGTTAATGATACTTGCGGTATCGGTCTCGGTATTTCTGCCCGGCTGCGGACAGCAGACCAATGAATCAACCGAAACGGTATACAATATTTACTTCGGGCTGAACGATGCGGACACCGGAGAGCAGGTGGTCACAATGGACGAGGCATCCGACTATATCAGAGGAGTGATCGAAAGCTACGGATACGGTTATACCGAACATCGCACATACGGAGCATACACTGAAAACGGAGAAAGCAAGGGTAACGATACGCTTGTCTATATGCTTGTTTTTGTGGAGGAGGAAAATGTGAAAAAGATTGCCGATCAGGTAATCGAGCATCTGAATCTTGCTTCCGTTCTCTGCCAAAAGGAGGAGATGGAATATACGTTTTACGTAGGAGAAGAAAAGCAGCAGTGACAAAATACTGCGGATTTTCTGAAGAAATATTACATCGCGTCAGAATGCAGACGGTTTCACGCATAAATTTCTAAAAAGCTGAACTCTTTTGTTTTGCCTTGCAAAACACGAAAATATTTAAATTTATTTTAGCTGCCTGAAGGCAGCGGGAGGGATTAATATGAACATTATTAAAACAGTTGAAGGAACTACTATGAATCTCGCGCTTGAAGGGCGTCTTGATACCACAACGGCGCCACAGCTGGAGGAAGAACTAAAACGCTCCATAGAGGGAGTGACGGAGCTGAACTTGGATTTCGCAAAACTTGAGTACCTTTCCTCCGCCGGTCTGCGGGTCATACTGGCAGCGCAGAAAACTATGAATAAACAAGGTAAAATGGTCATCAGAAATGTTAACGAGACCATTATGGAAGTATTTGAAGTCACCGGATTCAGCGACATTCTTACCGTCGAATAAGAGGTATCGGACACATGAAAGTAGCTGTAATCGGAAACGGAAACGTAGGGATGGCCGCCTTCGGTGAGCTGATAAGAATGCCGGAGATCCGGGAGGTGGCGCTGGTTGGAAGAAACGTGGAAAGAATCCGGGCGGAGGTCGACGACTATGCCGACGCGCAGATCCTGCGTCTCGCCCCGGGCGCCAAGATTTCCGGCGGCGGATATGAAAAGACCGCCGGAGCCGATATACTTATTTATGCCGCCGGAGCTGCTCAGAAGCCGGGACAGACGAGACTGGAACTGGTAGAGGAAAACGTGCGCATCACACGGCAGATATTCGGCGAAATCAACCGCTATAACAGGGAATCCATAGTCATTTGTCTGAGCAATCCGGTGGATATAATTACTGCCGCGGTCAGAGACTGCACCGGAAGACCTTCTGAGAAGGTCATAGGTACAGGGACGCTTTTGGATACTGCGAGACTGAAAAAATATTTGTCAAATCTGCTGGATGTCTCGCCGTCTTCAGTGACCGCGTATGTGCTGGGAGAACACGGGGACAGCTTATGCATTATCTGGAGCGCTACCCGTATATCAGGTCTGCCTATCGACGAATACTTCTCTTCTGTTTTGGAAAACGAGGCACATATCAGACAGCAGACTATGACCGATATGGTGCGAAATAACGCGGGTAAGATCATCCGCGCAAAGGGCTCCACTGCTTACGGAGTGGCAGCCGCGGCAGGCAGATTGGTACAAGCGATAATACACGATACCCGGGATGTTATGACCGTATCGGTACTGCTGGAAGGCGAATACGATAAAAAAGGATTTGCCGTTTCGATACCGTGTATTGTGGATAGAGGCGGAGCGCATGTCGCCGCGGAGCTGCCGATGACTTTGGATGAAAAAGAGGCGTTTGAGGCTTCTGCCGCTGTTATCGCCGAAATTACGGGAAAATTTATTATGAAGGGAAAAGAAAATGAAATCGAATGAAATAATCTTGTCAAACAGGCTGTCATGCGCCGTAGAGGCTCTGAAGGAGGTAGAACAGGCTTCCTCACAGGCCGGGCTGAACAGAGAACAAACCAACATAATGCGGCTGTTGACTGAAGAGATGATCTCCATGACCATGGATATACTTACTGACTGCAAAGGTTCGCTTTGGATGGAATGGGAGGGGAGTGAGTGCGAGCTTCATCTGACTGCCGTGGCGCCGATTGAGAAGGAGGCGAAAGCGGCGTTTATCGAGGCATCCAAGGCCAAGGTAAACACGCCTGTCAGGGGTCTGAAAAATAAGATCAGCGCCCTGCTGGCGGGAATGCTCAGCAGTATTGATTATCCTGAGTTTTACATGTCTATGAGCGCCGGTTTTATCGGTGACATGTCGAACGGTATGCCTTATATACATATGCCGTCGGCATGGTCGCTTGCGGCTTATGAGCAAAATCAGCCTAAGGAAAAAAAGCAGGCGGAACTGGAGGGAGTGGAGAGATCAATCCTTATCGGGCTCGCGGATGACGTAGTGGTTTCGGTGAAAAGCCACTGGGTAGAGCTGGTGGTGAAAAAGAGATTCTCAGCCCCGCTGCAGGCAGGCATGCCGAAATTTACCGGTCTGTCACATGTCTGTATTTTTGTTGACAATATGATGGAGGCGGTAGATTATTATAAAAAGCTTTTGGGCGTTGAGCCGGATCATTATCTGTCACACTGGAGAAACGAGGGCTTTTTTAAAGCCGGCGGTTTCATTAAAGAGGCGGGACAGGGCGATGTTTCCATAGCCTTCGTCAACGTTCCGGGTACCAAGCTGACGCTTGAGCTTATGCAATATCACAATCCGGCGGGACGCAAGGAGCCGGTGTTCTTTGCCGCCAACGATGTCAGCGGCGCGCGGCATGTGGCGCTCAAGATCACCAACATCGACGAGGCGTTCCTGCATATCAAGGCTATGCCGGATACAAAGCTTATCAACCGGACTGAGGAATACCGGGTTTTCGGGATAAGCGAGACCAGTCCTTCTGAGGTGCATTTTTTTGATCAGGAGGCGTGCGACGTTGACGAACGCAACATACAGACGGCAAAAATACTCAGCGGGGTTCGCTACTTCTATTTTATCGATAAATACGGTCTGCAATGGGAATTTGAGCAGGGACATACCGACATAGGCGACTGATCGACCATTCGGATTCGGCGCAGTGGAAAATATTTTCCCTGCGCCGGGAATGCGGTATATGAAAAGACGCCGGAATAACCGGCGGTTTATTTTTGTATCAGAATTTTCTGCTGTTGTTGACTAAAAGGAGAATATTGAGTGAAGATAGCCTATTTGGGGATCGATATACTGTATCCCGTTTTGCGATCGGTTTTGCGGGAAGGGTGCGAAATAGTAAAGATATTTACCTGTCCGACAGACAATGTAACGGAATTCAATACCGCCGTGCTCGGTACGGCGCGGTCTCACAATATACCGTATACCTGCGAAAAAATCACCTCTGACGATATAGAAAGGCTGCAGTCGGATGGATGCGATCTGCTGCTCTGCGCGGGGTATTACTATCGCGCCCCGATATCGGACACGATGCCTATGGTCAATTTTCACCCGTCTCCTCTTCCGCTTGGACGCGGGGCATGGCCGATGCCGATAATGCTGCTCAAGGGGCTTCCTTACGGCGGTATAACCGCGCACAAAATGGATCGTGACTTTGATACGGGAGATATCCTGCTTCGCGAGACATTTCCGATACGTAAAGGTGAAACGCTGAAAAGCTATATGGAGCAGGTGTATGGTCGGATACCTGAAATGGTTCACCGTTTGGTAACTGAGCTGCCCGCTTTACTGTCACAGGCTTACCCGCAGGGAGAGGGAGAATACTGGCCATGCCCGACGGAATCCGACTGGACAGTAACGCCTGATATGGACGCGGAAAAGGCCGACCGCGTTTTGCGGGCTTTTTATGGTTATGAATGTATATATCGCTCGGGAGACACAAGTACTGAATTGATCGGAGGAAGGGTAGTCTTCGGAGACAATACCGGGCGTCCGTTTCCCGTATCCGGCGGATATATTCTTGCGGAAAGGATCAGAAAACTGTAAAAATGGAAACGCTGCCGATAACACTCGGACAAATGCAGGCTGTTGAAGCCTTGCGCTCAAAATATGAAAATAATCTTTCCTCACACGCGTTTAACTCACTGTATCTTTGGCGGGAGCAGATGGGGCTTTCCCTGCTGCTGACTCCGGATTTTTACACTGTGCGCTGTAACTGGCGAGGGCGCAACTCGTGGTTTTTCCCTTGCGGGGAAGAGGAAGCTTCCCTCGGTTTTATCCGTGAAAAGATGCGGGAGTCGGATTTTTCCCTCTGTTATCTGCGAACCTGCGATGCCGACTGGCTTGAGAAAAAACTGCCGGGTCGCTGGAGGCTGAGCCGTTATCCGGAAGCGGACGAGTATCTTTACGACACTGACGGACATATAACGCTGGCAGGAGGCAACTATGCCAATATGCGCACACAGGTGCATAAGGTGGAAAGGGAATATGTGCCGCGCTCCGCGCAGCTGTGTGACGATAACATTCATGAGGCGCTGGAGATTGTACGGCAGTGGAGTCATGGGCATTGCCGCTTCTCCTCAAGCGATCTGCGTGATGACCGGGTCGACGAGGAGGCGCTCATCCTGCGAAAGGAGCTGGGTATAACCGGAATAGTACTGTATCTCGACGATAAGCCGGTATCGGTCACGGCCGGCTTTCCTCTGGGGAAAGATCTGTATGACATGGCGGTTGCGAAAAGTGTTTCCGTGGCTCAGGGGGTACCTTACTATGCCAAAAGGGAGCTTTTCAGGAAGCTATCGTTCCATACAATCAATATGGAGGAGGATTTGGGAATCCCCGGCTTGCGGAGGATGAAAAACGGAATGAGTCCGATAGCCAAAAATGAGATATGGGAAGCAAACCTGTTATAAAGCAATATTTCAAATAAGGAGCAGAACACGAAAATTTTTTATATCTAATAAAAACCGATCAAAACGGTTAAAAACCGATCAAAACGGTTTTTTTAGCCGCCTGAAGGCGGCATGGGGATTAAAATGAACAAAAACAAAATTATTGAGCTTAAAGCTATCTCAAAGGAATTTAACGGTGAACAGGTGCTAAGTGAGATCAGTCTTGATATTCACGACAACGAGTTTATCACCCTGCTCGGTCCGTCGGGCTGCGGCAAAACCACAACGCTGCGTATAATAGCGGGCTTTGAAACCCCGGACTCCGGAGACGTTTTCTTTGACGGAAAGCGGATAAACGATCTGCCTCCGTATAAAAGGGAACTGAATACCGTGTTTCAGAAATACGCGCTGTTTCCTCATTTGAATGTTTTTGAAAACATTGCCTTTGGTCTGCGACAGAAAAAGCTGCCCGAGAGAGAGATAACCGACAGAGTAAAGGACGCTCTGAAAATGGTCAATCTAACGGGATTTGAGCGAAGGAATGTGGAAAAGCTCTCAGGCGGTCAGCAGCAAAGAGTAGCCATAGCACGAGCGCTGATCAACAGGCCGAAGGTATTGCTTCTCGACGAGCCTCTCGGGGCGCTTGATCTTAAGCTCCGAAAGGATATGCAGAACGAGTTGAAAAACATTCAGCATATGACGGGTATAACCTTTATATTCGTAACGCACGACCAGGAGGAGGCTCTCTCGATGTCGGATACCGTAGTCGTAATGGCAAACGGTAAGATACAGCAGATCGGCTCGCCTACGGATATCTATAACGAACCGATAAACGCTTTCGTTGCGGATTTTATCGGGGAAAGCAATATAGTGGACGGAGTTATGACCGCCGACTATAAGGCAAAATTTGCGGGACAGCTTTTTGACTGTCTCGATAAAGGCTTCGCTAAGAATGAGCCTGTGGATATCGTCGTGCGTCCGGAGGACGTGGATGTTGTTCCGGTTGATAAAGGAATGCTCTCGGGTAAGGTCACATCGGTAACCTTCAAGGGAGTGTACTATGAAATAATTGTCGATATAAACGGCTTTAAATGGATGATACAGTCGACGGATTATGTGGCCCCGGGCGATGAGATAGGTCTGTATATAGAGCCGGATGCGATACATGTAATGAAAAAATCGGAATTTTCAGATATGTTCGGAGACTATTCCTCGTTTTCGGACGAGCTTGAGCATCTTTCGGATACAGAGGAGGAAGAGGCTGATGAATAGACCGATAGATAAAGAAAAATTTTCCGATAAAGTAAAGGAAAAGAGAATAAGGGAACCGCTTTTTGCAAGAGCTGCGGCGTATCCGCATATAGTATGGGCGGCGCTGTTCATTATCGCACCTTTGCTGTTCGTTTGTTACTATGCCTTTACCGATCAGAGCGGTAATTTTACTCTCTCAAACATACAGGCGCTTTCTCAGCATACGGGAACATTTATACTGTCTGTCAGCTATTCGCTGATTGCCACGGTTATATGTCTTATTATCGGTTATCCGCTTGCCTTTGTCATTTCAAAGGCTTCAAGAAAAAGACAAAATCTTCTTATAATGTTTCTGATGACCCCGATGTGGATGAATCTGCTTATAAGGACATATTCGCTGATGGCGATACTCGATGACGGCGGACTTTTAAACGCTATGTTACGAGCGACCGGACTCGGGGAGCTGCATATTATCGGTACGGGAGGAGCGGTAATATTCGGTATGGTCTATGACTTTTTGCCTTATATGGTGCTGCCCATATACTCGGTAATGACAAAGCAGGACTCGTCTCTTATCGAGGCGGCGTACGATCTTGGCTGCAACAGACTTCAGGCGCATTTCAAGGTGACTCTTCCGCTTTCTGTTCCGGGGATAATCTCCGGGATAACAATGGTGTTCGTACCTTCGATAAGCACCTTCTATATATCTCAGAAGCTTGGAGGAGGAACGATATTTCTCATTGGAGACACAATAGAGATGCAGTTCCAAAACAGGGCGACTTATAATGTCGGAGCGGCTATATCGCTTGTCATGATGATTCTGATACTTGTCTCCGTCGCCGTTATGAACAGATTTTCGGACGATGAGGACTCCGCGGGAGGTGTGATAGTATGAAAGCTTTATCAAGGGCCTTCCTTATACTTGTTTTCGGTATACTTTATATACCGATGGCCGTGCTTGTTCTGTTTTCCTTTAACAGCTCGAAAAGTACAGGAAATTTTACCGGATTTTCCCTTCGCTGGTACACTGAGCTTTTTTCCACTCCCGCGACCTTTGCAGCGCTGCGGAACACTCTGATACTTGCGGTATGTTCCGCGATCATAGCGACTGTGATAGGTACGCTGGCGGCGGTCGGAATACACAAAATGAAGAACAGATATCTGAAAAAAGCGGTAATGTCGGTGACAAATATTCCGATGATGAATCCCGATATAGTTACCGGTATATCTATGATGCTGCTTTTCGTTTTTGTAGGCGGAATGCTTGGACTGAAAAACTCTCTTTCTTTCTGGACCATGCTTATTGCGCATGTTACCTTCAACCTTCCTTATGTGATCCTTTCTGTACTTCCTAAGCTGAGGCAGATGGACAGCCATCTTCCGGAGGCGGCGATGGATCTTGGCTGCACGCCGGTACAGGCGTTTTTCAAGGTGGAGCTTCACGCGATACTGCCGGGTATATTAACCGGAATGATGATGGCATTCACGCTTTCGCTTGACGATTTTGTAATCAGCTTCTTTACGTCGGGAAGCGATTTTCAGACTCTTCCGCTGCTTATATATTCCATGACCAAAAAGGACGTAACTCCGGATATGTACGCCCTATCCACAATAATGATGGCGGTTATTTTCGCGCTGATGATATTAACTAATTTTAAAAGCAAGAGGGAAACGAAGAAAGCTAAGGCGGACAGATAATAGTAATGTTTTTAAAGGAGAGAACAGATATGAAAAAAACAATATGGAAAATATGGGTTATTGCCATTATAGCGCTCGGGGCAGCGCTTCTTTCCTCCTGCGATGGCGGTAAAGGGGATGAGATCGTACTGAACGTCTATAACTGGGGTGAATATATTTCTGACGGTTCAGAGGGTTCTCCCGACGTAAATAAGATGTTTGAGGATTACTGCAAGGAGCAGGGACTTAATGTCAGAGTCAACTATACTACATTTGATTCAAACGAGAGCATGTACAATAAGCTGAGAAGCGGTGCGGTATCATATGATATAGTCATTCCTTCCGATTATATGATAGAAAGAATGGTCAAGGAGGATATGCTTGAGAAGATAGACGTATCTAAGCTTACCAATTATCAGTATGTTTACGATAATTTTAAAACGCTTTACGGCCGCGAGTATGATGCGGAGAATGTTTATTTCGTGCCTTACTTTGTCGGTTATGTCGGTGTGATATACAATACGAAGTATGTTTCCGAGGAGGACGCGGCAAGACAGAGCTGGGATCTTCTCTGGGACGAAAAATATTCAGGAAAAATACTTCAGTTCAACAACCCTCGCGACGCCTTTGGTACAGTCATGTACAAAAACGGTGTGGATGTAAACACCACTGATAAAGCCGAATGGGAATCAGCGCTGGAGGAGCTGAAATCTCAGAAATCACTGATACAGAGCTATGTTATGGACGAGATATTCAATAAAATGAAGAATGAATCCGCGTATATAGCCCCGTATTATGCCGGAGATTTTATTTCCATGTATGAGGAAAACGACGATCTTGCGTTTTACTTCCCGAAAGAGGGAACCAATGTGTTTCTTGACGGTATGTGCATTCCGAAAGGCAGTGAAAACAAAGAGATTGCCCAGATGTATATAGACTTTATGCTTTCTAAGGAGGCGGCGACCGCGAACGCGGAGATGGTATACTACGCTACTCCGAATAAGCTCGTAAACGAAAATCCCGAATATATCGAATATATGACCTCCGTTCACGAAGACGCGATGGAATATCTCGATCCCCGGTTTGAGGAGGGATATGTGCAGACATATTATGAAAATCTTGACGATGATACGCTACAGCTTATGAACACCCTTTGGGAGGAGCTTAAGATAGATACCTCTGCGGGCGTCGGCATTTATATCGCGTGCGGAGCCGTCATACTTGTAATTGCCGCCATCGTAATCTACAGAGTGGTAAAAAAGAAGAAGAGAATGTATTAACAGCGGATCTTTCCAAACCGCTTATCGGAATTTCCGTACTTAAGAAGCTGAGTCAAACGCAAATCTCAAGGCGTTTGACTCAGCTTTATTTTACGACTGAGCTTTGTTATGTTAATAAAAATTATAATAAATTTAATTTTTATTGTTGAATTAGAGTATAGGAATGTTGTATAATAATTACATAATATGATTTTATTTGAAAATCGTGCTTGCCGGCGTGGTTTTTAAGACTTGAAAGGAGAGTCATGTTTTACCGACATGACAACTTGATATGCTGGAAAAAAGATTAATTGAGGATATACTCGGTATCGCGGTATCTACAGGAGCGGATTTTGCCGAGGTTTACTGTGAGCTTACAAGAAACTCAAGCATCAGACTATTGGACGGCAGGATCGAAACGATTAGCGACACTACCGTTTCCGGAGTGGGAATAAGAGCGTTTCTGGGAACGAGAACGGTTTACGGTTCTACCTCGGATATATCCCGCAAGGGGCTGGAAAAATGCGCGGGAGCGGTCGCTGCCGCGATGGGAGATGAGAAACTCCCGAAATCGGTCAGACTGACGGAAAGGATTTTTCCTAATATACATCCGGTAAAAATTGTCCCTACCGACGCGGATATGAAAATAAGGACAGAGCTTCTGCGGGAAGGCTGCTCGGCGGCAAAGGAATATGACAGCCGTATTGTACAGGTGGTCGGAGGGCTTGCTTCGGTAGACCATACTATACAGATAGCGAACACCGAGGGGCTGCTTACATCAGACCGGCATATACGTACAAGGATGGTAGTGGACGCGACGGCTTCGTCAGGCGAAGAAATGCAGTCCGGGCGGTTCGGTCCGGGCAGAGGAATGGGGCTTGAGACGTTTGAGCTGTTTCCGCCTAAGGAGATAGGAATAACCGCGGCGAAGGAGGCCATAACCAATCTTACCGCTTCTTATTGTCCGGCGGGTAAAATGACGGTGGCGATAGAAAACGGATTCGGAGGGGTAATATTCCATGAAGCGTGCGGGCATTCACTTGAAGCGACCTCGGTGGGAACCGGTACCTCTCAGATGTGCGGAAAGCTCGGGCAGAAGATAGCAAACGAAAAGGTAACCGCGATAGACGACGGCACGATACCCGGCGCTTGGGGATCGGTTAATATAGACGACGAAGGAAATCCCACGCGGCGCAACGTACTGATAGAAAACGGGGTGCTTAAGTCGTATATGATAGATCGGCTCGGTTCCCGCCGTATGGGAATGCCGATGACCGGAAACAGCCGCCGGGAGAGCTATAAATACGAGCCGACCTCACGCATGACCAATACTTTTATAGATAACGGTCCGGATAAAAACGAGGATATAATATCGTCGATAGAATACGGCCTGTACGCAAAATCAATGGGCGGCGGCTCGGTAAATCCGCTTACGGGAGAGTTTAATTTCGCTGTAAGCGAGGGATATATGGTCAGAAACGGTAAGATATGTGAGGCGGTAAGGGGAGCGTCACTGATCGGAACCGGAGCGGAGATCCTGATGAATATAGATATGGTAGGACAGAATCTCGCAACCGGACAGGGAATGTGCGGAAGCTCCAGCGGCTCGATACCCACCGACGTCGGGCAGCCCCTTATCAGGGTATCGTCAATTACGGTCGGCGGTAAGGGCTGAAAAACATGAAACCGCAGGTTGGGTACAAGAAAGGAACGGTCATATATGGATTTTGAATTGATAAAAAAAGCGCTTATTGACAGCGCTGATGAGCTTGATATTAAAGAGTACGAGATATACTACTCCTCGCGGACGGGCACGTCAGTGGAAACGCTCGGAAAGGAAATAAGCTCGCTCAACTCAAGCAGCAGCGGGGGAGTCTGCTTCCGCTGTCTTGTAAACGGCAGGATGGGATATGCTTCCACAGAGTTAATGGAGGCTTCCGAGATGGGGGAGCTTGTGCGAAGGGCGGTCGTTAACGCCGAGAATACCGAAAAAGAGGATAACGTAGGAATATACGCCGGCTCGGAGAGCTACGGTAAGACCAATTCTCCCGAATACAAGCCGCTGAGCGCGGAGCAAATGAAAAAAACCGCGCTGTCCATTCAGAACGAGAACTACGCGGCAAGCGATAAAGTCACGGACGGTACGCAGTCAGCGGTCGAGACAGAGGAAATGACGGTACGGATAGTCAATTCCCACGGTCTTGATTTGGTAAATACATCAGGCGTGAATATAGTATATTCGGCGGCGGTAGTACTTGACAAAGGCGAGCATCAGGATGATTATGCGGTAGAGGAATACGGAAAGCTTTCGGATAAAGAGCTTGCGGAAAAGGCTGTACGCGGAGCGCTGGACAATATCGGCGCGGAAATTGTGGATACCGGTAAGTACGATATTGTTATTGCGGCTAAACAGATGAGAACTATACTATCGGTTTTTTCAAGCGCTTTTTCGGCAAAGACCGCTCAGTCGGGCATGTCTCTGCTCGCCGGTAAGGAAGGACAGAGGATAGCCGCGGAGATCATAAATATTACGGACGATCCGATGAGAGAGGGAGTCTCCGTCCAGAGCCCGTTTGACGCTGAGGGAGTCGCGGCTTATCGCAAGGATGTAGTTAAAGACGGCGTTCTTTTGACGCTGCTCCATAACAGAGAGACCGCGATGCGCGCCGGCAGGGAAACGACAGCGAACGCGAGCAAGGGCGCATACTCATCGCCCGTAAGCGTCAGTCCATATGCGTTCTGTATAGAGGCTGGCGGAAATACTCTCGAGGAGCTTTTTGCGATGGCGGAAAACGGCATATATGTCACCGAGGTAAAAGGATTGCACGCGGGAGCAAATCCCGTTACCGGGGATTTCTCCATAGAGAGCGCGGGTTTTCTCATAAAGGACGGCAAAAAAGCAACGCCTGTCAGATCGTTTACGATAGCCGGTAACTTTTTTGATATGCTGAAAGCCATATCGGCGCTTTCCGATAAAGTGGAGGTGGGTATCGGGGGACCTACCGTCTTCGGTTCGCCGGCTGTGCTTATAAAAGACATGAGCGTTGCCGGAAAATAAGCGGAGCCGTTAGCCTGCTCCGCTTGGTAATCGATATTAGACGTCTAATGCCGTCAGGCGGGCGCTTTTGTCAGCCATCTTGTTATCGTGTCAGACAGGTTGAGAAGCGGCAGCAGGCTGTAAAGCGCTATAGGGAAGATCTTAAAGACAAGAAGAAGTACTATATATCTCAAAAAAGTCATATCGGTAGTTCCGGCAAGATAGCATATCATGTCGTCGGGGAGTCCGGGAAGGAACATGGCTGCCGCAAACAGGACGGAGAATGTTCGGCCTTCTCTTGTCCATCTGTCGTATTTTTCAAGCTTTTTCTCTCCGAAAAGCTTTAAAAGAAGATTTCTGCCGTAGAAACGGGCAATAAAAAACCCGAGTATCGATCCGACGCAGATGCCAATGTAGTTTGCCAGAAATCCGAAAAACGGTCCGTAAAGCACCACTCCCGCAAGACAGGTAACTCCTCCGGGAAGTATTGGAATTATAACCTGGATTATCTGTATCAGTATAAATACAAAAAATCCAAAAATTCCAATACTTTCCACAAACGACTCGAGCGCATCTTTATCGGTGAGCAGACCGTTTCTCCACGCGATAACCGCGAGTATAATACATATAACTACACCAAAAAGGGGAAGCCATCTGAGAATCGGGTTTTGTTTTCCGGAATTTATATTATTATTGTTTTTATTATCATCCTGTTTTTTAATTTCCGGCATTTCGATATCTCCGTGATTTGTTTATTAAAAGCGAAAGTAATAATAATTTTTTTAAACAATTATTGACATTCGCGGCTGTTTATATTATAATTATACATATTGAGACGCAGTTTTACAATACCGACAAGCCAAATTAGTTGTAATTTACGGTAAACTTTTTATGAATAGGAACAAAATCTCCATATTTTGCGTTAAGTGTGCCGGTAAGCATGACTCGGCTCTGAGCACGTGCAAAGCGCTGCTTTCCGTAAGAAAGGAATGGTCATAGATATGAAAAAGCTGCTGATAGTTGTCGACATGCAGAATGATTTTATCGACGGAGTGCTCGGAACGAAAGAGGCCCGGGCTATAGTTCCGGGTGTCAGGGAAAAGATAAACGGTTTTAAAGGGATGATCATATATACCCGGGATACTCACGGGGAGGATTATCTTGAAAGCATGGAAGGCAAAAACCTTCCTTATCCTCATTGCATAAAGGGGACAAAGGGCTGGGAGATAAGTCCGCTCCTGCCGTTTAAGGACAGCGATATTGTGATCGATAAGCCGACATTTGGATCTGTGGAGCTTATGCGTAAGCTGATTGAAATCAACGGCACGGACGGTATAGAAAGCATTACCGTTGTGGGATTATGTACGGATATATGCGTTATATCGAATGCCATAATTATCAAAGCCGCGCTCCCGGAGATTCCGCTGACGGTAGACTCCTCATGCTGCGCGGGAGTTACTCCGGCAAGTCATAATAATGCGCTTGACGCGATGGAAATGTGTCAGATATTGATAGAGAACCGGAAAAGCCGATAAAATAAAAAACTCTGAAAGGAAGAGCTTAAAAGTGCAGGATATAAGATCCAGTTTACAGAACGAAGGCATGGAGCCTACTGAATATAACGATGTGTATACAGACGGGGAAAAGCAGAGGAAAGATGCGATACAGGCCGCATATATGAAGGGCGAGTGCAGATACTACGGGAACGGCGTGCCTCAGAGCTATGAAAAAGCGGCGGAATATTATATGATCGCAGCGGTACAGGGACACGCCAAAGCACAGAACATACTTGGATATTGCTATGATAACGGTCTCGGTGTAAAGCAGGACCATGAAATAGCGGCAGGATGGTACATGAAATCCGCAAAGCAGGGATACGCAAAGGCGCAGTATAATATCGGTCTTTGCTATGCAAACGGCGAGGGCGTCGAGCAGAATTACGATCTTGCCGCTCAGTGGTACGCGAAAGCGGCGGAGCAGGGATACGCAAAAGCGGAAACCGAGCTTGGTTGGTGTTTTGAAAACGGCTACGGAGTTGAGCAGAGCTATGAAATGGCAATCAGACTGTACATAAGAGCCGCAAAACAGGGAGAAGCCAAGGCTCAGTACAACATTGGGAGATGCTGCGCGCTAGGGTACGGCATGGAGAAAGACGAGACTACCGCGATAGGCTGGTATAAAATGGCGGCAGAGCAGGGAGACGATACGGCGCAGTTTCAGCTCGGATACTGTTATGAAACAGGTTCAGGAGTTGAACAGAGCTACGAAAACGCGGTGATGTGGTATGAAAAAGCCGCGTCACAAGGCAATACCTCAGCCATGCATTATCTCGGACACTGTTATTTTTACGGCAAGGGCGTCGTTAAAAACATAGCAAGCGCGGTAGAGCTTTACAGAAAAGCGGCGGAAACAGGAGATACCGACGCTCAGAATACCATGGGATATTGTTGTCTTTACGGTTACGGAATACCTCAGAACTGCTCAGAGGCAATATATTGGTATGAGAAGTCAGCGGCAAAGGGAAGCACGCTTGCACAGCTGAATCTCGGATACATATATGAAAACGGGTATGGCGTTGAGGCAAATAATGAAACGGCTGTATATTGGTTTGCGTCAGCGGCACAGCAGGGAGACGCGGCGGCGGAAAATGAACTCGGCAAGTGCTATATGTATGGAAAAGGCGTGATGCAGGATGCTATTGAAGCTGTTAAATGGTATATGCGATCGTCAGAACACGGAAACAGCGACGGCCAGGCCAACCTTGGATATTGCTACGAAACCGGAACCGGTATACAAAAGAGCTACGAAAAGGCGATGGAATGGTATCTTCGCGCCGCTGAGCAGGGAAATGAGTATGCCTCGGAGAGACTGATGACTCTGACCGGCATGGCGCGTTTCGGATAAAATTTTTAGGCGTATTTTTTCCGGCATATTGGAGATGTCACGGTGGTATCGGAACAAAAGCTAATGCTTGAATTGGTCGCGTGGAAGGTGTGCGGGCGCGCACTGAGCGAAAATATTTCTGAAGAGCTTTCTGAGGAGAGGCTTGATTTACTCCACTATCTGTCAAAAGGTCACGGCATCGCTCATATTGTGGGAGCGTCGCTTTTTGAAAACGGGCTTCTGACCGAGGAGAAAAACGGAGTCTTTTGGAATAAGTTTTTAAATTCACAGCTTGCGGCGGTCAACAGCTACGAGCGATCAAACCTCGAGCTTAGTGAGATAGGAAAGGCATTTTCGCAGGCTGAAATTAAATATATACCCCTTAAAGGCTCGGTCATTCGTGAATATTATCCGGAGCCGTGGCTGAGGAACAGCTGTGATACGGATATACTCGTAAAAGAAGCGGAGCTTGACATGGCGGTAAACTGCCTGACGGAAAAGCTTGGTTACAGCTACATGGGCAAGAGCTCGCATGATGTGTCGTTGTTTTCACCCGGAGGACATCATATAGAGCTTCATTACCGACTTTCAGAACCTGATACTGAAAAATTTTCTCTGCTTGAAAGCGTATGGAATTACGCGTTTCCGGATACCGAGGGCAGCTTATTTTACAGACTTCCGGATGAAATATTTTATTATTATCACATTGCGCATATGGCTAAGCACTTTTTGCATGGCGGTTGTGGTGTACGGCCTTTTCTTGACCTGTGGATAATGAATCATAAAATGGAGCATGATTTTAATAAACGCTTATCCATAATATCAAACGGCGGACTGAGTTCCTTTGAAAAGGCTTCAAGGAGCCTGAGCGAGGTATGGTTTTCCGGAGAAAATGAGTCGGAGCTTGATAACGCTATAAGTATGTATGTTTTAACGGGCGGAGTGTACGGAAGCCTTGAAAACAGTATCTCGATCATAAGAGCAAAAAAGTTAAGTCGCTTCGGATACGCGGTTTCAAGGATATTTTTACCTTACGATTCCCTGAAATACTCATATCCTGTGCTTATAAAGCACAAATGGCTTACCCCCTTCTGTGAGACAGTCAGATGGCTGCGCCTTATTTTTTCCGGAGGCTTTAAAAGATCTGTAAAGGAGCTGAAAATAAATAAAGGGCTTTCCTACGATAAGCTTGATGCCGCGCAAAAGCTCCTTGATATTCTCGAGCTATAGTCAGTAAGTGTAAAATTTATATATATTAAAAGGGGCTTGCGGCATTAATAATTTTTGAAAAGCTCGGTAATATTGCAAAAAAGTAAGATCAACCGCTTGACTGATCTTGCTTTTTTTCATTTAGATTGACAGTCAAATGAGAAATATATGCCGAGACTTTTTCGCGCAAAAAATATTATCACTCTCAATACAGGAGTGCTAATATTTACAAAAAAACAATATTTTGTTCAGGAAATATCGCGTTTTTGGGGGTATAATATAGACAAAGAAAAAAGGAAGTCCTTCCAGAGAAAGGAATGATGCCAATGTGCTGAAACAGATTCCGACATATGCCGACCATATCGGATGCAAACACAAAAGGCCGACAAAATAAAAGTTTTCATAAAATTTATATGAATCATTTTGGAGGTGTTTTTTATGCTAAACCGCAAAAATAATATGGTAACCTATAATCCCTTCCGCGATATCGAGGAATTGGAGAAGAACTTTTTCGCAGATCCGTTTGGATCTTTCTTCCGCTCAAATGAGCTGGCAGAATTCAAGATTGATGTGACAGATGAGGGCGACCGTTATGAAATGGAAGCGGACCTGCCGGGCTTTGATAAGAAAGATATTCATCTGGAGATAAACGGTGATACTTTGAAGCTGAGCGCCGAGAGACACACCAAGACAGAGGAAAAGGATAAAAAGGATAAAATCGTTCATATGGAGCGTTCCTATGGTTCTTATACCAGACAGTTTGATGTTTCTGGCATTGATACCAACGCCATTAAGGCAAAATATGAAAACGGTGTTCTCAAGCTGACGCTTCCCAAAAAGCAGCAGGCGCTCCAGGAAGGTAAGAGACTTGAGATTGAATAATAATGGTTTTACGGTGCGGCCTATCCGTTCAGAAAGAGCTCAGTTACTGGCAAAGCTGAGTCAAAAGCTTTGCTTATTAAAATATAGCATTAAGGGGCTGTCGCAATAAGAGCCCCCAAAGAGCAAAAAAGCGGTTGATCTTTACCGAAAGGTATTGAACAACCGCTTGCTTTGTTGTATAATTGAATTACCAAAAACAAAATACAAGAAAGCAA
>CALYAD010000028.1 GCA_944393415.1 uncultured Clostridia bacterium
CCTCTTTCATCTGAACTTCTCCCTTTTAACGTTAATATTTTCGTATACCGGGATTTGCTTCTTGATATGGGTATTTTTTCGTATTTATCTGTGTTTATTATATATTATTTTCACAGATTTGTCAATAGTTTTTTAATTATTATATTACAAATAAAATTTTTTTCTGAAAAAAGCATATGCGGAAACGATGATCGTATTATTGCTATGATTTTGTATGCTGATAAAAGCGAAAAAGCCTTACAGGATAAGGCTTTTTCGCTCTGGTTGTATTTTTATTGAATAACCATGGTGCGGGTAAAAGGACTTGAACCTTCACGGAGTCACCCCCACTAGAACCTGATGGTAATGTCACCTCGGTGAACGGTTTTCTCGCTTATATTTTTTCAGACGGAGAATGTCCGAAAAAAGCAACATAATTTCGATAAAATGTGGTATAATCGCAAAATCCGCATTGTCCGGAAACAACAGTAGGCTTTCCACCGTTGAGAATCATGTTTTGGGCAAAAAGGAGACGCTTTTCCATAATGTATTTTTTAGGGGTCTGATGCAATTCCTTTTGAAATAAGCGAAAAAGGTAACTTTCGCTTACAAAGAGATGATTTGCGATCTCTCCTATTCCCGCAATTGTACAAAGGTTATCATTTGCATATTTTAGAGCTTTTGAGAGTAGGGGAGAAAGGTTTGTAGTCGTTTCCGAGAATGTCTGAGGAAATAGATGAATATTGTAAAACAGCTCTGAAAGCAGATGGGATAAAATCTTTTCAAAGGTGTCCCGATCACTGATTTGATAGTAAACATCGCATTTGCGAAAAAGCTCCTCGATAATCGCGTTTCCGGCAATATTGACGACCTCGATTTCCTCGGAAATCAGCTTCGCGCTTTCTACTTGATTTTTTTCGATGTCGAAAAGAATATCGTATCTCTCATACCTTACAGGTGAGTCTATTTGAATAAAATGATATCGAAAGGGTCGGATCAGAATAAGATCTCCCTTTTTCAGTTTATATTTTCTATCCTCTATAACGTGCGTAGCATCACCGTCCAAAAAATAGATCAGCTCGTAGGCATTGTGCGTATGCATGGAATACGTGCCACAGGGCAGATTTTCAGAGATCTCATGCTTGAAGAACATTTTGTCTGTTGTCCAGATATAATCGCTCATTTCGATCACGCTCCGTATTTTATTGTTTCTATTGTAGCATATCTGTTCATATTTTGCAATATAAAATGCAGTTTTTGCTATTTACTTTTCAAAAAAATATATTCATAATAAGCTTAAGAAATATATAAAACAGGGAGATTCGGTTATGAAAAAACTAAATCTTGCGATTATCGGTCAGGGCAGAAGCGGAAAAGACATACACGGTAGATATTATCGCAGTGCCGACAACCAATACTACTGTGTAAAATACGTCGTTGATGCAGACGAATTTCGAAGAAAGGTGTCGGAGGAAATCTATCCGGGGTGTAAGACCTTCGAAAACTATCATGAGCTATATGCCTTTGACGATATTGATCTTGTCGTTAACTCTACATATTCCGAGCAGCACTATCCGATAACAAAGGATCTTTTGCTTCACGGAAAGAACGTGCTTGTGGAAAAGCCATTTGCACGCTCCCGCTATGAATGCGATGAGCTGATTCGGATCTCAAAGGAACAGGGCGTAACGCTTGCAGTATTTCAACAGACCTTTTTAGCCCCGTTTTATCAATTTGTATACAAGACGATCCGCTCGGGAAAATTGGGAGACGTAAAGCAGATCAACATTCGCTACAACGGCTTTTCGCGCCGCTGGGACTGGCAGACCCTGCAAAAGAAATGTGCGGGTAGTACCTATAACACAGGTCCTCATCCCATTGGAATGGCGCTCGGATTTTTGGATTTTGATAAAGAAGCTAAGGTCGTTTACAGTAAACTCGATACCGCGCTGACAAGCGGAGACGCCGACGACTACGCCAAGATTCTCATTACCGCGCCGAATAAGCCGCTTGTCGATGTTGAAATTTCCGCCATTGACGCCTACTCCGATTATAATATCAAAATTCAGGGAACAAAAGGTACGCTGAAAGCAACGCCAAATGCATATGAGATGACATATATTCAGAACGGTGAAAATCCCGAACGCCCCGTTATTGAAGACTTCCTCAAGGATGAAAAGGGCAATCCCGTTTACTGTACGGAAAAGCTGGTCAAGCACGTTGAGTCGGAGCAGTTTGAGGGGACGGCGTTCGATATTGGTACGGCAAAGCTTTACGAGCAGCTTTATTATAAGATCACGGAGGGCAGGGAAATGACCGTGACACCGGAAATGGCGGCTTCCGTGATTTCTGTGATCGAGACGGTCCACGCCTCAAATCCGCTGCCATTGAAATTTTAAGGAGAGGAACTATGAAAAAAATTGCGATACTTGGTTGTGAAAACTCCCACGCAAACGCTTTTTTGACGTTTATACGTGAAAAAGAGGAGTTTCGTGACATTCAGGTGGTCGGAGTATATAGCGATGACAGAACGGCGGCTGAAAAACTGAATGAAACTTTCGGTGTTCCAGTCATGCATGATTACGCTGATGCTGTCGGTAAAATAGACGGTCTGATCATTACCGCGCGCCACGGAGATAACCATTACAAATATGCAAAGCCTTATATTGAAAGCGGTATTCCCATGTTTATTGATAAGCCGATCACGATCAGCGAAGCTGAAGCCGTTGAATTTATGAGAAAGCTCAGAGATAAGAATATTCGCATATCGGGCGGATCTTCCCTGAAGCAGGACGTTTTTGTACGGCAATTGAAGCAGGAAGCGGAACTTGAGATCGGCGGAAGCACCATCGGCGGATACGTCCGTGCGCCCTACCAAAGCGAAAACGAGTACGGCGGGTTTTATTTCTATGCGCAACATCTTGTGGAAATGGTCTGCGAGATATTCGGAAGATTTCCTGTTTCGGTCACGGCAAAGAAAAACGGCAAGCAGATACACGTTCTCTTTCACTATGAGAATTATGACTGCGTTGGGCTTTTCTGTGACGAAAATTATGTTTATTACGCTTCCCGTATGGCGCAAAAAAGCTCGAACAGCTTTGTGATCCCAACGACGAACGCTTGGTTTTATGAGGAATTCAAGGAGTTTTACGGCATCCTTTCGGGCGAGAACCAAACGATTTCCTATGAGGCGTTTATTTCCCCCGTGTTTATTATGAATGCCATTCTGCGCTCATTGGAAAGCGGAAAAGAAGAGCTCGTCCGAAGCATTGAGATTTAAGGAGGAACTATGGGTGATTTGATGCTTTCGGCGTTTGCCGATGAATACGCTGACTCTTTCGATGAGCAGTTACGC
This sequence comes from uncultured Clostridia bacterium, assembly GCA_944393415.1. Classification (GTDB taxonomy): domain Bacteria; phylum Bacillota; class Clostridia; order Oscillospirales; family CAG-272; genus SIG673. Next base: position 3,335 of record CALYAD010000028.1, read on the forward strand.
GCGCTAACGCAATTTGGCATCGGCAATATTGAGATCCGCCATGTGAACGGAAAAAACATATCCGTTTTGTCCAAAAAAGAGGTCAAGGAAGCAAAAAAGAAAATGGATGCCGTCGGCATCCAGGCTTCTGCGATTGCATCTCCCATTGGAAAGATCAGATTAGACGATGATATGAACGCCCATTTGGAGACTGCGAAGCATATTTTTGAGTCGGCAAATATAATGGATACGAAACTCGTTCGTATTTTCAGCTTTTACGCGCCGGACGGAAAGAATATTACCGATATGAGAAACGAGGTGCTTGCCTCACTTGAAAAGCTGGTGGTTCTTGCGAGAGAATACGGTGTCACACTATGTCATGAAAACGAGGCAAAGATATACGGAGATATACCAAGCCGTTGCCGGGAGATACTCGATCACTTTGACGGAGAGCTGAAATGCGTATTTGACATGGGCAATTTCGTTTTGGAGGGAGTCGATCCCTATCCCGATGCCTATGAGCTTTTAAAAAAGGATATTGCCTATTTTCATATCAAGGATGCTCTTGCTGAGGGAGCCATAGTGCCCGCGGGTAAGGGAACCGCTCATATCAGAGAGATACTTGAAGCACACAGAGCATACGCAAAAGAAGATTTCTTTGTCTCTATTGAGCCTCATCTGCAGACCTTTTCGGGACTGAATGCCCTTGTGGGACGTTCTTTTAAAAACCCCTATCAATATTCTGATGCAAAAAGCGCATTTACCGATGCGGTAACGAAACTCAAGGAGTTGATCTGAATGAAAACTTTACAAAAAGACCTTTTGAAGGTTAATATTTATGAAACGAGAGCGGAAATGGGCAAGGCTGCTGCGGCGGATATCAAGGCTTGTATCCTGTCACTTCTCGAAAAAAAAGAAACGCTCAATATGATATTTGCCGCCGCCCCCTCGCAAAACGAGGTGCTTGCAGAACTTGCGTCTGACGCGCAGATTCCGTGGAACAAAGTCAACGCCTTCCATATGGATGAATATATCGGGCTTTCTTCGGACGCGCCACAAGGGTTTGGAAATTTTCTGAAGTCCCACATTTTCGGACTTGTCGATTTCAAGAGTGTGAACTATATTGATATTTCGGCGGTCGAAGCCGAAAGAGAATGTGCGCGTTACGCAGAGCTTTTAAAGAAATATCCAACCGATATCGTGGTGATGGGGATCGGAGAGAACGGACATATTGCCTTTAACGATCCGCCCGTGGCAAACTTCAACGATCCGCAGGCTGTCAAGCCCGTAGCGTTGGATGAGATCTGCCGTAATCAGCAGGTCAACGACGGTTGCTTTGCAACGATCGACGACGTGCCAACTACCGCGATCACGCTGACTGTTCCCACGCTTTTTGCGGGAGAGCATCTTTTCTGTATTGTCCCCGCAAAGACCAAAGCGAGGGCAGTACGCGCTACGCTTTGTGATGAGATAAGCGAAAAATGTCCTGCCACCATCCTGCGCCGTCATAAGAGTGCCATTCTTTATCTTGACGGCGATAGTAGCTCGCTTTTATAATTGCGGTATGAAAAGAATAAAATCTGATAAAATCATATTTGCCGATCAGCTTTTCGATGGATACGTTTATTTTGATAACGGCATCATTACCGATGTGACACAAAAGGAAATTCCCGTTTTCAAGGAGTACGATCTGACCGGATATTACGTCAGCGCAGGATTTATCGATATCCATACGCATGGCGGCGGCGGGAATAGATTTGAGGGAAGTGTAGATGAAATAGTTGACGGGTGCAATTTTCATTTGATGTACGGAACGACATCGATCTGCCCAACGATCTCCGCCGCGGCTCTTGATAGTATGGCTCAATCGGTTGAAAACGTAAGGAAAGCGATGAACGATCCTCGTGTGAAAGGGACGATCATCGGCGCGCACCTTGAAGGACCGTACTTGTCAAGAAAGCAATCCGGGGCGCAATGCGCAGATTTCATCAGCGACCCAAATGAGCAGGAGTATTTGCCGCTTTTGGAGCGTTACGGTGATACGATTGCCCGTTGGAGCTACGCTCCTGAGAATGATAAGGAAGAGCACTTTGCAAAAGCACTTAAAAAATACGGAATAGTGGCGTCTGCCGGTCATACCGATGCTACTTATGACGATATGATGCGTGCAATGGAAAACGGTTGCAATCTGGTCACGCATCTGTATTCATGTACGTCTACTATCACACGCGATCACGGTTTTCGCAAGCTTGGCGTGATAGAAACGGCGTATCTTTCTGACGATCTGTACGTTGAGATCATATGCGACGGAAAGCATCTGCCGCCTGAGCTGATACGAATGATCTATCAGATCAAGGGTGCGGATCGGATCGCCCTTGTAACGGATAGCCTTGCCCTTGCGGGAACCGATCAGAAGCACGGCTTTATGCAGAATACGGAATTTATTATTGAGGACGGTGTCTGTAAGCTGATGGACAGAAGCGCGTTTGCGGGAAGCATCGCCACCGCAGACAGATTGGTTCGTGTAGCCGTAAAGGAAGCGGGGATCCCTCTTTTTGATGCAATCAAAATGATAACATTGACCCCCGCGAAAATCATGAAACTTGAGAAGAAGGGGCGGATAGCTCCCAATATGGATGCCGATTTCGTTGTATTTGATGATAACATTGATATCAAAAACATATTTGCCCGAGGAAATTTGATCGGAACGATATGAAAATAGCAATTATATCTCCATCACCGAACGATTATGTATATAATGCCTTAGCGTTAAATAGAAACCATCGTTAAGAGTTATTTCGAACAATCTGCCGTAATTGTTATTGGAACACGTAGTAGGTACTATCGGCTTGCCGCCGGAGGGAGTCACCAAATTAACTTTATCAAATGTAATACCAAATTTCTTTGAACTCGTATGGTACTCACTGCGATCTTCTCAAACCTCAGTTACAGCAACAATTCTATATTCCGAGGTTACTATGTTCCCGTTCTTAACTGGTAATATCCGAACCTAGGGGTTACCTGCTTAAGTATTTTCGAAATGCTGAAGTTGAAATTTGAAACGGATGTCGGTTTTCACAGTTGCAAACGGTGTGGCAGACACCTCATCATGAAGGTCAATTACGATACGAATAACTGTAACAAGATCCTCGATGAGCAGACGAAGATCTGCCAAGAGCCTGTGGTGCAGGAAAACTATAAAGCAAAAGCCGCCGATAATGCGGCAGTAAATATTACAAACGTTACGCTGTCCGCCTGCCCGCCAGTTATCTCAAGAAAGTTGACTTCAACAAGTGGCTTTATGGAGACATGACCAAAATAGATGAGTGTACCGATGGAAAGATCACGGTAGACCAGTACGTGGAATGGCTTGAGTGGTGTTTTCCGAACAGAATGTCAAAGGTTACTGGGATGCACGGAATCTGGAATAGAAAATAAAAATCCTGCACAATCGGACACTCCACAATGCACGGAATCGCGAGCGGTACATTCATTATGAATGGCGGATATAAAACCTGACGAAGAATTAAGTAATTAACATTTTAAGAGAAAGCTAATGAACCAAGGGACAAATTTTCTCATAAATAAACGTAAAAGGCTCTTATTATTGAGAGCCTTTTATGTTTTCAACGAACTCGACATTTGAATAGAGTTGTTTTCGTTACTTCCAGGATCAAGAGCCATACCAAAATTCTGTAATTATCGATTTCATTAATAAATCACATCCTGAAGAATTATTTCCACGGCAGATGCTTTGCAGTTTTCCATTCATTGCACTCATAGAAGAGGATAGCTTGCTTTTAGTGTTTAGCAGATACGTTTTTGGGTATAAATATCACCATTATCAAAATTATATTTTGTGTTTCTACTGATCAGAAAATAATAATGAAATTTATCATTGGACTACGAAGTACATTACACAAATTGTTGATACCGTAGTGGGTGGTTACTTGGTATTATTGATATCTGCCATATATTTTGACGGAGAGACCTTGTAGCATTTTTTAAAAACTCTTGAAAAATACGTATAATTTGTGTATCCGAGCTTTTGTGCAATGTCAGTACCCTGTTCTAACCAAATGATTGTTTATAAACGTTTTATTGTCAAGGTACACATAGCATAACAAATTATTTTCCGCATCATATTTTATCGTATCATATTTCAAGAAAACTTTTCTCTTATGGAATTTCTCCTGCAAGAACTCTATTGCTTGTGTCTGATATTGGGGATTTGGCTGCACACCCAACAACCGAACGATAAGACCATTGCTGAGTTCAATTTTATCGGGAGAAATAATTCTTTTTACACCAAACAGTTCATCTCGTTTAGCTTCAGATTGATCAATCTTAGAACCGAATTGAAGCTTTTTAACATCAACCTTCTTGTCCATTCGATGAGGATCGCAGAAGAGGTAGGGGAGTTGATCGAAAGAAGAAATATTTCCAATTTCATCTTCTTCAAAAATCACTGTGTCATCGTTGCCCAACTTGAATTGATCTGCGCCTAATTTCTCGCGAATTATTGGTTCAAATTCCTTATTGATTTCATAACCAATAGAATTTCTTCCAAGATTTTTAGCAGCAAGTGATGTTGTGCCACTGCCTGCGAACGGATCAAATACAGTTTCTCCCGCGAAAGAAAACATCTTAATAAGTCGTTTTGGGAGTTCCTCCGGGAACATAGCTATATGCCCCATCTGCTTAACACCATTGAAATTCCAATGAGATGAGAAATACTGTCCCCATTCTTCTTTACTCATAGTAGACTGTTCTTTTTGCTTTTGAGTAGGTTTGGGAGCATTTCCTAATTTCTTGAAAAGCAAAATAAACTCATAGTCCATTTTAAGAATACCATTACGAGGATATGGGAAGCTGCCCATAATAGCTCCTCCACCAGAAGTATTCATGGTAGTAGTTTTTTGCCAAATGATTGCTCCCATATAATCCATACCAAGAGATTCACAAAAACGGATTATTTCGGTTCTAATCGGAATGACTTTATATCTTCCGTAATATACAGATCGTGCAAACTGGTCTCCAATATTGATGCACAACCTACAACCATCAGAAAGAACACGATGACATTCTTTCCATACCAAATTCAAGTTGTTTATGTATTCTTCATAACTATCATTGAAGCCGATTTGATCTTCGGTTCCGTAGTCTTTTAACTGCCAATAAGGTGGTGAGGTTATAATCAGCTGTACGGATTTATCTTTGATTTTGTTGAGGGAGCGACTATCGCCAAATATTATTTTATGTTCTGTCATTTCAAAATCCTTTCTTATTTGACTTGGTCACCATTTGCCAAAACAAAATATTGTTCGTATGTTGCACCTAATACTTTTGCGATTTGGTTCAGTTCGTCTTGTGTAATAGTATTCCTCTTCAATTTTGCATTGAAGTTTTGAGGTGTTTGATTAATTCTGCGCGCGAGCTCAGATAAACTAACTCCCGTTCTAACACACAAAACTCGGATTTGTTCAGATGTTGTCATTGCAAACCTCCGTATATCATATCTTGTTTATATTATAAATCATTTGATTGATAATGTCAATGGGATAATTTGAAAAATATGTAAAAACAAAAGATGATCTCCGCCACCTTCAACTATAAAAGCCGCGTGGATATTTTGTCAGATTCGAAACATCGATTTAATTGTCACATTTGCTCACAAAATAGAAATGGCGCCACTTTTATTTTAACACGGAATGTATTGATAACTATTATACATATCCAGATAAATTTGAATGCGAAAATCAAAGTGTCGGTATTGTTTGTATACGAAAATAGCCGTGTGGACAGCGTGTCCACACGGCAAATGGTTTTATTCGGTTTCGCTTACAATTGCAATTGCAATTCTCGCGCCAAGTTTGAAGGCATACTCAAAGATAGCTGCTTCACCAAGACTCATATACTCACTCCAACAATCATGAAATTTTTCGAAAATTTCTTTTTGCTCATCGGTGAAACTTTGCTCCAAGTCCTCGTGATGACGTGACATATAGCCGAGCAGTTCTTTCATTTCCTTTGAATTTGTCCGACTGTCTTCTTGGGGTATAATGTTTCCGTGCCATAACTCTTGAATAATTGACATCATTGATAGATCACCTCCTGCAATACAATTTCTTCAGCGCTTGCTTTGATGTTGTTCATCTCAGCAGTCCATTGAAGTGCGTTGTGAGCCTTCAGAACTTCGTCTACGCCGCGTTCTTGGACGAGGCGAGGAATTATGTCATCGAGCAAATTATGAGCTTGAATATCAATGGCGCGTAGGTATTCGTTTAATCGTCCTTCGGTGAGAAGTGTAGTGTACGTTCCGCGACGATGCCTTTTCATAAAGTCAAGCCGCAGGTTGGCATATTTTCCGAGGGGATAGTTAGTCTGTTCGGGGAGCGCAAGGTCGGGGTAATAAAGTCCGTTATGTTCGGTATAAGTAATTTCGTTTTTCATTATAAATATCCTTTCTTAAAAATGTTATTGTTTGGCATCAACTATCAAGGATATTTACTTAGGCGGTGCGCGGGCGTGATGCCAACAACAGCAAGTCAGCATCACATATCACCGAACACAAAAAGAAATCCGAACCCTTCGCCTACCGGCTTTGGGTTCGGATTTCTACTGTTTGGTGCGGGTAAGAGGACTTGAACCTCCACCGGGGAACCCCGACTAGAACCTGAATCTAGCGCGTCTGCCAATTCCGCCATACCCGCTTATGAAATACTGTTGTGGGTTTGGCGGAATTTTTCCGCTCTTACCCGCTTATGAAATACTGTTGTGGGTTTGGCGGAATTTTTCCGCTCTTACCCGCTTATAAAATACTGTTGTGGGTATGGCGGAATTTTTCCGCTCTTACCTCATAAACAGTTGACCGAAAACGCTTATGCGTTTCAACGCTCGCTTTAGCATTATATCATATCTGAGCGGATTTGTCAAGAGTGTTATGAAAAATTTTCCCTTATGGCGCCTTCTTTCTTAAAAACGGCTTTTTTCTTACCTCCTCGCGGCGTACAAAATCCAACGCACTCATGATAACGTTTATCTCTGCCTTGCAGGTTGAGCCCGCATACTCTCCGTCAAGTGTCCAGTCAAGCGGCGAGGCTGATGTGAGCCTTACACTTTCTGTATGTGAAAAAACGATCCGATCTGGTCTGTATTTATGATTAACAAGCTGTCCCACGGTTTCGGTAAGCGCCATAAAGTTTTTCGGCTTACGGATCAGAATCAGTTCAAATAATCCGTCGTTTACATGAACGTTGTTTTTATCAAGCTTTACAAGTCCCCCGAGCGAAGATGAATTTGTGACGGCTCCGAAAATATACTCCTGCTCTATAATGGAGTCCGCAGTCTCTATCCGAAGTCTGAACGGTTTATAATTATTTAAGTCTGTCACGCTCATGATACCCTCAAATATATACGCCATATGACCGAACATATTTTTAAACCTCTGATCGGTAGCATAAGATACGCGGGTAAACATGCCAAAGGAAGCAACATAGGAAAAATAGCGCTTTTCTTCCTTATCGTTGATAAACGCCCCCACGTCGATCGCGGAAATACCATCAGAGCCCGCCAGCCTGGCGCTCTTCCCTATTGATTTCGGAAGTCCGATTCCGGCGGCAAAGTCATTCGTTGATCCGGCCGGTATATAGCCTATCTCCGGGCGTTTCTCAAGCGTCATAAGACCGTTTATTACCTCGTTTAACGTACCGTCGCCGCCAACACACACGATTCGGTCATATCCTCCTGCACGTTCTGCCAGTTCAGTCGCGTGCCCGCGGTATTCGGTAAAATACGTTTCGACCGTCCATCCCTCGTCTCTTATCGTTTCCTCGATGGCTGAAAACACTTTTTTCTTTTTGCTTTTCCCGGAGCGTGGGTTTATGATCAGCATCAGCCTCTTTTCCATTAAAATTCTCCCTCTGATTTATTAACGATCAATTATATTTTAGTTTATTTTAACACAATTTATTAATACACATATACTTATTTTTGAAAATAAAGCATTAACAAATTTATTCGGCATTTTTGACTTAGCCTCCGCATATATTATAGTAAAAAATCCGAAGGAGTTGCATTGTAATGAATAATTATATTCCAAGTTCGTCAACCGACGATATAAATACCGCTCTTATGAAGGTATACGAGGGAATAAAGCATACTGAGATCGCGGAGGAATTTATCCTTCCGGACTATCTGCCAGACATTAAACGAATAATCCGCGTTGACGCGAAGCCCCGTATAGACGGTAAATTCATTACCGCCGGCAAAATAGATTACGAAGGCGACGTGGTCTGTCACCTGTTATTCTGCGACGACGACAACAGACTTAAGACCGTAACGTTTACCGCCGCGTTTTCCGACGGTATTGAGCTAAGCGAAGCGGACAACGAATGCATCGCTAATCTTCTCCCGGCTCCGTGCAGCTTAAACTGCCGCATGCTTAATCCTCGCCGGGTCTCGCTGCGTCTCAGACTTGATACGGAGTGCACCGTGTGGTGCAACCGTTCCTTTCGTCCCGAAACCGTCGGCAATCTTTCACCGTTCGGAGCGGAATCTCTGACAAAAGAGCTTGAAGTAATGAAGCTCATCTGCGCCGGAGAAAGCGGGCTGAATGCCTCCGCGGATCTTGAGGCTGACGGCGCGCTTCCCCAAATCGGAGAGGTTATCAGCTGCAATGTCGATATGAGCTTTTACGAATGCAAGGGCTCGGACGGCAAGGTGCTCTGCCGAGGTGATATGCCTATCACAGTGTTCTACAGCACTCCGGGAGAAAAAAACGAGGACGGCACCGATGGAAAGGAAAGCTACACCGTACTATACAGAAAGCTTCCGATCGCTCAGGTAGTCGGAGCCGACGGAGTTAATGAAAACTATGAATGTCTTGCCCGCGGCTCCATTGACGATATAAAAGTAAGCGTGGCTGAAAACGGATTCGGCGAGAGACGTATCCTTGAGCTTGATATTACATACAGAATCTATCTCAACTGTGTATGTCGCGATGAGGTGACAGTAACCGAGGACATGTATGCACTTGACCGTGACGTCACAGCCGAAACCGAAAAAAACGAATTCTGTTATCTCGCAAGAAGCTATGCGACATCCTTCGGAGCTAACGCGGTTATACCGCGCGCCGAACTCGACCTGACTGACGCCGACAATATATTTGAGGTGTCTTCTCAACCAAAAGTAAACGACGCGGTCCTTTCTGACGACCGGCGCAGACTTGTCGTAACCGGAGTTTCTCCAACCAGCGCCATAATATCCGGAAGCGACGGACTTTACAGCGTTGAATACGAAATACCGTTTAAGCTTGAGCTCGACGCCTCCGGAATCCCTGAAAAGTTTATCTATAACTCCGACGCGGTATGTATGAGCGCACGCGGACGTCTGGACGGTGAAAACATATACACCGATCTCGAGCTGCAGATAAATCTTATGATCCTTGGTGTAAATGAGACAGAAGTATTAAAAAAGGCAGAATTCACGGAAAAACAACCATCGGAAGACATACCGCAAATGCGCTTTTTTTACCCATCAGACGATGAAACGCTATGGGATATCGGCAAGCGCTTCGGTGTGAGCAGGAGAGAGCTGGAGGAAGCCAACAAGCTCACAGGCAAAAAGCTGCCTGTGATACTGTTTATACCCACCGCTAAAAAATAACTCAAAACAGGCTGATATTTATTGCTCATATCAGCCTGTTATTGTTTATGTTCTCGGTATTTGTCATTTTCAATATTCAAACTCACATTTATTGCACTTTATAAAAGCAAATCATAATCATAAATTATTTTCCGTGCTGAGTCGGATGGGCTTATCTGTGTATTTACGCATATCGATAACATAATCGGCAAAATTTTGCGGTTCAAGGAATTCTCCGTTTGTATATCCCGCACTTAATCCGAGACGGCAGTATTTGGATAAACCGATCGGATGATAAGGCTCCAGCTCTATCGCTTGAACCGACGGCAGCCGATCGGCAAGCTTGGCAACAGCCTCAAAATGGCTTCCGCGCATATTCAGATCCGGAATGATCGGACAGCGAAGTATTATCTTTGCTTTCAATTTATCAAGAGTACTTAGGTTTTCAAAGATAGTTTTATTTGACACCCCGGTATATTTCTGATGCAGATCGTCATCCGTTTCTTTAATATCGAACAAAAACAAATCAGTCGTCTCCGAGATAGAAGCAATCGAAGCATTCGTGCCATATCCCGAGGTTTCAACACATGTGTGAATCCCGCTTTCTTTCGCTTTTTTTAAAATCGCATAGCTGAATGCCGGTTGCATCAGCGGTTCGCCTCCCGAAAGGGTCAATCCTCCCATATCTCCGAAAAAAGGTTTGTCTACAATAATTTCCCGGATAATATCCTCCGTATTTACTAAACAGCCTGTTATTTCAAGCGCGCGCTGAGGACAGCAGCGCGCGCAGTGACCGCAAACAGTACAATTTCTTCTGTCAAAAAAATGTTTTTTATTTATGATCCGATGACAGCCGTGAACACAAGTCTCAGCGCATTTTCCGCAGCCCAAGCAGCGTTCTGAGTAATAAAGCGCCTGTGATTTCGGGCTTATTCCTTCAGGATTGTGACACCACAAGCAACGCAGAGGACAACCTTTCAGATATACAACCGTGCGTATTCCCGGCCCGTCGTATGCGGCAAGATGCTGGATGTCAAATATTCTTCCCATGATTTCCATCGCTATTACCATTCCTTTTTGTACAGGGCTCGGCGTTTTACCCGTTGTGTATTCGGCAAAGTATTTGATGCGGGGATATTAACATCCTAACCGCGCGCGTGCTATGAGCGCATCCTGCATCGTTTTGTTAAGCCTAACAAACGGTTCGGTATGTCCGCTTATACGGATAAGCAGGTCGGTATATTGTTCGGGATGCCGTTGCGCATCGAGCAGAACGTCGGGGTTTGCAATATTGACCTGTATATGCGTTCCACCCTCGTTCAGATATGTTTCCACCATATGTCTGACAACCGAACGGCCCTTTTGTGTTTTCAGCAGGTCAGCCATCAGATTGACCGTCTGCGGCGCGCCGATCGGGAACAAGACCATCGGCAGCGACGCCGAAGATATCAGAACCTTTGTGATGTCGCGGTGCTGAAGCAGTTCGCCGGCGGAAGCGCCGTAAGAGTAGCGGTCGCCGATCCTTCGCCCATCCGGGGTAGCAGGCAGATCGCGGGTATATATATCGCCTGTAAAAATAAAGAGAGCGGGCAGCATTATGACACGTTCGTCAAATTTGTAATTACGAACCAGTTCGTGCATAAAGCGGGCTTCACTTGAGGCAAGCTCATTGCTGTACGGATCACCCGAGCCGAAACGCTTTGGGTATGCCCGCAACTCATAAAGGACGCTTTCATCGGGAAAATTATTTGCAGTCTGCTTACGCAGATATTGTAATGTCCATGTCCGAGTGTCATAAACAAAATGTTTTATACATAAAAGAGAATCTACCAAGGTTCCGATGCCTCCGAAAAGAACCGAAAATATATTATTTTTGGCACCGTATTGCTCCGGCAAGCGAAGCTTTTCCACACAACCGTCCATAATGCAGGCGCAGAACGGGCTGGCCGAGCGTAATTCAATATCATTTTTGCGTCTGTCCGCAAATTTCGGGAGAGCTTTTTCCATGTAGCTTTTTTTAAGGTAATCTCTCCATGCCGTCCTTAGCGTTTCAAATGTATTATAAGCCTCGTCAATGGCAAAAAAATCCGAAAATTCTTTTGCTAAAACTATGTTTCCCGAAATTGTTCCCCCGAAAGTATTACCGTACGGAGTCGCTTCATAGCACCCGACATTGCAAAATGTATTCGCATCTTTTTCGTCAAATCCGGATTTCTTCAAAGCTTCAATCAACAAGGAGTCATTCAGAAAAGCCGGCATTCCTCCGCCGCATGCCAACAGATCCATGGCATCCTCCCAAATATCGTCCGAAGTATCACGGCGAATTTTGAGCGAGACGGAGGGCTGTTCTTTATGCACGATCGTCTGTGCCTGCAAAAACAGACGGGTAAGCTCATTCTCGGCGCAATTCCCGTTTTCGTCTGAGCCGCCGAGCACGATATTCTGAGTATCGCGCTCTATCGTTTCAAACGCCAAATAAAAATGACAAATGATCGCTCTGGCTTTGTCCCTATCCAATTTCCCGAGACGGATATCCTCTGTGTACAGTTTATTTAGAGTTCTGTCAAGATTACCGAGAGTTATGGTATCCGTATACGGCTTTAAATGAATGTAACAATGCGCAAACCAGATCAGCTGCAGCCCCTGTATAAATGACGAGGGCTTATGAGCACAGATATACCGTATATCTTCGGAAATACGCAGGAGATTATCCTTACGTGCTTCCGAGGAAACCGCGATTTGCTCCTCTGCGGCCTGAGCGTGTCTGTACATATAGCTGATAAACAAGTCGAGCGTCTCGAGGAAAGCGCTTTTATTTTTCCTGCCTGTCTCATCTGACGGCAGAGCGGCATTTATTTTCTCCCTCAGCCCGTCAACACCCCGTTCTATGAGTTCAGCATAATCGGGACAATAGTGTCCGATATCATACCTCAAACCGGCAATATCACCGGGCAGACGAAAATATCCGCCCGCGCCGGCAAAATACAAGTCAGGGCAAACATAACCCGAAAAGTCGCGGTCATAAAGGCGCAGGTATTCCATAACCTTATCCAGAGCCGTTCCGTCCGGATAACGACGCCCTGCTTCCTCTAAACAGGCAATGCGCAAGTTATGATCCGCTGCATTGTGCTCGTGCGCTGATTTATGAATATTATTTCTCAAATTCCCGATCGATTCCATATCCATGATCCTCCCCTTCCGAATAAGCATTCTGTATAGATTAAATTATAAAAGTTTCATTCTTTATACCCTCTGATTTCTCTGTAGCCCAATTCATGCGACAAAGCGCCGGTTTCCTTGATCAAAACTTCAGCGTACTTCCCGATCATTTCCTCCATGCTGTGATTAACGGTCAGCGAGGCGATATTGACAGCCGCAATTATATTGCCGGTATAATCAAAAACAGGAGCCGCAAGACACAAAACGCCACGTCCGTATTCCTCGCGGTCAATTGCGTAGCCGTTTATTATCACATCGGAAAGCGACGGATCATTGCATCTGAAAGCTTTGAAAACCTTGCCGGGCGCCGTGGTATCTAACGGATATGAAGCGCCTACCTGTCCCCGTATTCCGGCTATCGATTTTGATTCCATCTGTGCGATATACACCAGAGAATCCTCATATAAAACCGCTAATTGAATGCATTCTCCGGTATAATCGTTCAGTTTCTTCAGATATTTGTCAGCACAACAGGTCAGTGTTTTTTTCTTAAGCGCGGAGCTGCTCAGGCGAAACAGCTGAAGTGATAATGAGTACTGACCCGTACGGTTATTCATTATCACCCATCCCGCGCCTGTGAGTTCGGATAACGCGCGCGAAAGCATATTTTTATTAATATTTGTGCGGCTGCTGATCTCGGAGAGCCCGATAGCGTCTTCAGCTTCAGCCAGACATTCAATAATTTTTATTGTCGCGGTCGCCGCGGGCGCGCGGCGCTTTTGATCGTCCATCTTAATCCTCCATGCCGCCAAAGGCTGCTTAAAAATCGTTTTAATCGGTTTTTAACAGATATAAAAAATTTTAGTGTTTTGCTCCGCAAAAAAATTTATACGTGAAACCATCTGCATTTTAACGAGATGTAATATTTCTTTCACGCTAATCTTTCGCGCTTGGCAAATACTCACCTTGTGAGTATTTGCCAAGCAAAAGTACTGTGTACTTTAAGAAAATTTGAGCGTGAAACTGTCTGCATTATGATGCGATCAGATTGATCTTTCACGCTATCCTCTTCTGCAGCTCAATTAGATTTGTATGTAATATATATGTAACTATAATATAAATATATCACATTTTTACTGAAAAGTCAATACTATTAATAAAATTTATTCTGGAAGATTCGAGGCAGTTATTTTACCGGTACCTGAAGTGCCGGAGCTAAACAGGCTATAATATAAAAGGAAGCGGCTGCTCAAGTACCTTTCGGTAAAGAACAACCGCTTTTTGCTGAAAATCAGCATTATATCTAATTCAATATTCGTTTACGGATTTTTGTGACACGATTTATTCCGAACGTAAAGATTCTACCGGATCCTTCTTTGCCGCTATTCTGGACGGTATTAGTCCTGCTATAAGAGTCAGCGACATGCTGATAAGCACAAGTATTACCGCTCCGGCGACAGGCAGGGAGGCAAGACCCGATATATCGGAAAAATGCTGAATTATCAGCCCAATCGGGATATTAAGGATTACAGTTACCAATATTCCTATCATTCCGGACGCGAAACCTACTATCAGGGTTTCCGCGTTGAAAACTCTCGAAATATCGCGCTTTGAAGCGCCCATCGCTCTTAGTATTCCGATCTCCTTGGTTCTCTCTAGTACCGAAATATAGGTTATTATTCCTATCATTATCGATGATACCACAAGGGAAATGGAAACAAAGAATATCAGAACATATGATATCGCGTTTATAATATCGGTTATAGAAGAGAGCAAAAGACCTATATAGTCAGTATAAGTTATCTTATCCTCATCCTGTTGGGTTAAATTGTATTCGGTTATCAGATCAGCTATCTTCTCCTTGTCCTCAAAATCTTTCGCATAGATATAAATATAAGACGGATCATCGATATTTGAGACATCAAGAAGCTCATAATTATCATTTAAGGTAGACGATGATACGGTCGGAACATATTCATCATAATATTTTATGAGCTCTGCGTCGCTTGCGCTTGCGATCATCGCATCGAAAGCGGCGGCTACTTTTTTATTGCGCGCCGCTTCTGTCTGAGTGGGCGCTGTGTTTATTAAATAATTCTCTGCGGCAGTGTTTTCCACCTCATTCGAAAATAATTCGTCAAGCTCTGCGGAGGTAAGCTTTTGAAGCTCCGCTCTGATAGTTTCCTCAGGCAGCGCGGTCCGATCAGTGTAAAGCTTAACAATATACTCAGACTTTGCCGTCTGTGAAATCAGCGCTTTCATGGTTTCAAACATATTCATGTTTGTTTCCCCGGAGCCGTATAGCTTTAAAGCGCTGGCAAAAGTTGAATATACCATATCGTCTGTCATACCGTCTACCTTAGACGCGTCCTCACCCATAGCTCCAAGCATGGTTTTGAGCATTGCTCTTCTGGTAGCTGCGGAAAGATTATCAAGCGCAATGAGCGCTTTTTCAGCGTCAAGCTCGATAATACTCGGAGCGTTCTCTATATTGCTTATCGCCGTTTGAGCTTCTTCTGTAAACGAGGTTTTGACCACCTGCTCCATCATATCCTTGATATAATCGTATAGCTGCTGCTGATCAAATGTGGAAAAATACATCTCGATCAGCTCAGGATCGTTATCTCCCGCCTGACTGATTAAAAGCTCTAACATCTCTTCCTTGGTTGAGCTTTCGCTTATCCCCGCAAGCTCCATATAAACGGCTGTCATCGCGTCAACATACTCCTTGGACGGAGTTGTCAGAATGCTTCTGTATATCTCCGCTTTTCTCGCGACAGATATGCTGTCAAGGTACGAGCGGAAGGCCGCGGGCTTTTCGCTGTCACTCAGCTTATCTTCATCATTAAGTGTGAACGGAAGTCCGGTGAAAACGTCAATATCAGGGTTTTCCAGCTGTGAGACGACTATTTCGCTCTTAGCCGTTTCCTCAATGATATACTCAGTTAACGCGGAGGTATAAACAAGAGTTCCAGAAATCGAACCCGCGGTAACCCCCGGAGCCTGACGTATTATGCCTACTATCTCAAGCTCAAGCCCTCCGGAAATAATACCGTTTAGTTGAGTCTGGTCCTCCAGCTTCGAAAGATCTGTCCAGCCTCCGTCCTCGTTTTTAACATAGTAAGAGCTTGTGGGAATCAGTTTATATTTAATACCGCACAGTTCATCATAATCAAAGGACTGTGCCGCGGTGTTTTCTATCTCCTCACCGCGCATGGCAGCCAGCATTGTCGAAAGCATCTCATCAGCCGTAATTTTACCGAGTGAGTAAAGCGTAATATCCGTTATCTGATTATCCGGCGTGACGACAAGAAGTATTTCCGACTTATCCTGCGGCCATCGGCCGTATACAAGCTCGTACTGCTCTTTTATCATACCGTGTACAAGCTCGCTCGAGCCCTCCTCAGGCGGGAGCATTTCCTCCCACACCTGCATCCCCCCGGACATGGACGAAGTCATTGTCGAGGCGTCTCCGCTGCCTATGCCCATATTGGTAGCCATACTCTGGTACAGTGCCGCTACATCAGCTTTGGAATAAGAGTTTGAATTTTCCTGTTTTATATACGCGTTTATATCAACGTCGTAGCCATAGCGTATAAGCTCGGCAAACTCGGATATTCTACCGTCGCTATCCAGAAATTCCTTGAATTTTTTAAGGTTATTGCTGCTTGTGGCCGGATCAGCCATTGTCTGGATAAGATCGTACATTACTGTACTGACGTAAATCTTATTCGGGTCTTGGTTTTCCGCATCGTCGTTAGCGCCCATTAACGACGACAGCACTCCGGCAATATCGACCTCTTCTTTTTGAAGCATAATAGGATACGACGACAGGGTTTCTCTCTGAATCCGTCCGATATAAGCGTTTATACCGTTCGATAACGAAAGTATAAGCGCTATTCCTATTATTCCAATGCTTCCGGCAAACGATGTCATGAAAGTTCTGGTTTTTTTGGTAAGAAGGTTGTTGAGCGAAAGCGACAGCGCGGTCAGAAACGACATAGACGGACGTTTTTTTCTTCCCTTGCTTTTTTCACTTTTGCCGGAGGCCGTCTCCGCCTTCCTTATTTCCTCTGTCTCCGCAGCTTCCTCCTCGACGGTAAACGGATTGCTGTCCCCCGTTATCCTGCCGTCCTTGAGTCTTATTATACGGTCTGAATACTGCTCGGCAAGCTCAGGGTTATGAGTTACCATGATTATCAGCTTGTCGCTCGATATCTCTTTAAGGATATCCATTATCTGAACTGACGTTTCGGTGTCAAGCGCGCCGGTCGGCTCATCGGCAAGCAGTATTTCCGGGTCATTTATAAGCGCCCGGGCGATAGCTACCCTCTGCATCTGCCCGCCGGACATCTGATTCGGCTTTTTATGTAGCTGATCGCCAAGCCCCACTTTGCGGAGCACCTCTTCCGCGCGTTTACGCCGTTCGGACGCCGATACCCCGGAAAGCGTCAGCGCAAGCTCTACATTTGACAGCACGCTCTGATGAGGGATCAGATTGTAGCTTTGAAAAACGAAACCTATGGAGTGATTTCTGTACGTATCCCAGTCGCTGTCCTTATACATTTCCGTGGAGACGCCCTTGATCGCCATAACGCCGGACGTATAACGGTCAAGCCCCCCTATAATATTAAGCAGTGTTGTTTTGCCGCATCCGGAATGCCCGAGAACTGATACAAATTCGTTTTTCCTGAAAGCAAGAGTAACATCGTCAAGGGCGCGGACAGTGCTGTCCCCGGCCGCGTAATCCTTAACGATATTTTTTAATACCAACAATTTTA
The DNA here is from genome assembly GCA_944393415.1 of uncultured Clostridia bacterium. GTDB lineage: Bacteria > Bacillota > Clostridia > Oscillospirales > CAG-272 > SIG673. The sequence continues at coordinate 20,899 of CALYAD010000028.1, forward strand.
CAACCACCTTTTAAAAACACATTTAACGTATTTATATTAACACACTTTTATGAACTGTGCAAAAATTATTTCTCCGGCGTCGGTTAATATTTCTCAAATGATTTTATTTTGTTGATTCGTCTTATGCACATATCGTCCACATTATTTTATACGACAATATAAATAATATACTGTCATACAGATTCAGTTCGACATAATATATATAAGCCGTACATGGTCTAAAAAGCTTAAAAAAATGATCGCCGTCACAAAATAATCATAAACAATGTTTTTGTACAAAAAAACAAAAAATCCTTGAGTTATCCGAAACTTTATAGTCTTTGTTAACAAAATAATAAAAATGTGAAAAATTTTTAAATAACATATTGTATTTGATGCTGTTTGTATGGTATAATGAGGACAAGAATTCGTTTTATATTTATCCCCTGAACAAAAAACAGTACGGAAAGGAATGGTCTATTTTATGAATAAAAATCGAAATAGCGCCAAACGCAGTATTTTCCTGTTCTCAGCGTTGGCTGTCTGTGTTATCCTCGGTGCTATACTCGCTCCGGGGTTATCTGAACTGCCAAAAGACGAAAAATCAAATTACCCTTCTTACTCAACCCCTGAAACAATTAAATTGAGCAATGACAACGCGCTTTGCGATTTTGAGTTCGGCGAAACAAAGCTTACCGTCACACAGGATACCGCCAATATTCTTAAAGTATCCGGAAAGACCGAGGAAACGGTGGACGATCTGACAGTCATTATCACCTTCGGGGAAAAAAGCTATTCCCTGTACAGCGAGCCGGACGGTACAGTGCGTGAACAGAAATTTATTCTTGACGTTCCTTACTGCCAATCGGTAGGAAATGTTTTTGAGATAAACGTCAGCTATATGCTAAACGGCGTTCTTTACCGTTCGGATTCAGGCGTTACGCTCGGAGTCGTTACATATAACTCCGATAACGGTATGCTTGGATATCCCGACGGAGCGGAGTACATAAATATATACGGAGAAACCAGACCGCTTACCGGCAGCACCGTCCCGGAGGACGCAAAATTAGACAGTCAGAACGGTATGACGATAATATACAACGGAGCCGAGATTTACACAATAGTCAGCTCGACACAGTATGGAAACGCCCCGTCTTTAGAGGATTGTCTCGGCGGTATATATTCCAAGGGCAGCGATTATCTTACCGTATACGCGGCGCAGGGAATAGAATATAATCTCTCCGCAGACAACATGATAATTTCCGACTGGAAGACGGAAAGCGGCGGCTATGTAACCTTTACCGGTCTGGAACCGGAGGCCGTATATACGCTGATCGCCCGCACCCCCGCTACGGAAAATACTCTTCCCAGTGTGTATATAAGCGTTGCCGCTCACACTACTCTCGGAGAGTCTGAGGCCGCGGATAAGGCCGCGTTCGACGAAAAATACGCGTCTCTCGAAGATAAGCTTTTCGATATGGAAACCGGTACAGTAACCGTTTCGCCGGAGGAAGTCCGGTCCCTAACCGAGCTATACGAAAAGCTTTCGGAGGAGGTAAGAGCTCTTCCCGAGACGACTGAAAAAGTGTCTTTGGTTGACGGCAGCGGATATCTTTCCGAAAATCTTGAGATCATAAACAAACCCATGGATGAGCTCAGTGTTTCTGATGGGGAAGCTTTAAATAAGGCTATCGGAGAATATAATTCGCTTTCCGACGAAGCAAAGGCGGTTATCGGAGACCGCCTCACCGAGCTTGTTGACAAAAAGAAAACGGTGGCTCTCACCGAGCTTGCACAGCTCGACGGAGCCTCCGATCCCAGCGATGAGATACAGCAGATCATTTCGGAATATGAGGATAAAATCAAAGACGCCGTACTTATTAACGGTACCGAAACAGATGAGCTGATAGACGCCGCGGCATCTGCCATTCTTGAGCAGGCAAGATCCGAAAGCCTTACTTCTCTTGAATATACCTATAGCAGTATTAAAAACGGCGAAAGCTACCCGCTTTACAGCGATGAGATAAAAAATCAGATAGATGAGGCATATGCAGCCGCAAAAGAAGCGATTAACGGCGCGACCTCTTATTCCGAGCTGAAGTCAGCATCGGAAACGACTATAACCACGCTGATCCGCGCGGACGGAAAAGCACAGATTTTGTCTTTTCTGACCGAAGACGACAAAGAAAATACAAAGAATATAGCGACATCCGCCTGTCAGCGCATTGACAGCGCTTCCTCAAGCGACGAAATAGCAGAAATAGTAGAAGAATCGAAAAAGAACATACTCAGGCAGAGAGGAAAAAATGAAATAGACGATTATATTTCCTCTCTTAACATACCCGAAGGCAAGGAAAGCCTTATAACAGATATAAAAAACACCGCCTTCAACACAATCGATACCTATGGAACGGCACCGGAGATAGAGCTTGCGGTAACGCGCGCTCAGGCTGAGTTAAAGCTGACTGAAACCTACTTGAATCTGCTGGATTCTATCGATGAAAACGACCCTTTTATCGACGCGAAGGAACGTAACCTTGATACCGCCTATGTAAACGCCCTTGACGAAATACGCGCATCTCAAAATACCGAGGAAATCTCTGTCGCGCTCACGGAAGGTCTTGAAGCGCTGAACAACGCAATGAATAACGCCTTCCTTACCGATTTTTATAATAAATATAAAAATATTCTCGATAAAACCGACATAAGCGCGGACGACCTTGACACAATAAACACCGCGCTTGACGAAATCCGCACATTTACGGAAGGCGAGCAGATGGCGCTCGACGATTACAGAAATAACCTGCTGCTCAAAAAAATGAAGGCTCTGTCTTTAAAACTCATTGACAGAAAGGACGGGTATAACGACGCTGTTATCGACGATTATGTGATAGAAATAATGCTCGGGGAAGTTGACGGAGACACCGAGTCGGATAACGCGCTGAACGATCTGCTCGACGCGCTGGCTGACGAGGCAGAGCTGGCGATAGAATTTGAAAAAATTAAAACCGACATAAAGCAGTCGATAGATGAAATCGCCAAAGACGACGATAAATTATCAAATGCTTATGAGCTGGCGATGTCTGAGCTTGACGCTCTTGTGTTTTCGCCCACTGAGGCTGTCGAAAACGACAATTATTTCGCTCAGACGAGCGCAAAGGTAAACGAGATATTCCGTAAATTTGAGGCATACGTGGATTTTGAAAACAAACGCGAGGAGCTGAAGCTGGCAGTAAAAAATGACGTCGACGATAAGATTGCCAGCGGTAAGTACTCGGACAGCGGCGTTGCCTCCCTGAATGGAAAATATGAAGCGGCGATTGCCGCGCTCGACGCGGTTGAGTACTCAGGAGACGCTTCAGCTCAGATTCTTGAGGAAGTTTACGCTGAGCATATGGCCCTTATAGCGGCGGAAAAAATAGTACGGCTTGTCAGCGGAGACTGCACCGTAATTTATGAGCCCGGAATGGACAGTGCGCTTAGCCTGAATTTCAGAAGCGTCACTCTTAAGGAGCTTGACAAGTCCTTGATAGACGGTAAAAATTATTCCGTCGTCACCGGAACCCTGACAGATGATGAGGCAAGCGACGCCGTCAGCAAAAAGAAGACATTGCTTACATACGAAATATCGCTGACGTCAGCTACAGAGGTAACATTTGACGACGGCGTTTATACAGTACGGATTCTGCTTCCGGAAAACCTTCGCTCTGCCACCGGTCTTCAGGCGGTAGCCGTAAACAACGGCGCTATTGAAATATTCGAGACACGTGTCGATGGGGATTATATTGAATTCAAGACCACTCACTTTTCCGAGTTCATTATTCTCGGAGATAAGGAAATAAACCTGACGTGGGTCGCAATACTTCTCGGAATAATACTTATTGCCGAACTCGTTTTTGAGATTGTATTCAGCAGAAAACAAAAAAAGAACAAGAAAGATCAGAAAATGTATTCATTTCTTCCTGTACTCGCGGTCCTGCTTACTCCAAACGGTATAATTCCGGCGATAATCGTTCTCGGCGCACTTTCTGTCGCGGGCGGAGCAGTCATAACTCATCAGGTCGTTAAGGCAAAGAAAGCTCAAGAGGAAGCTTCCACGCCCGGTACGGAGGGAGAAGAGGCATCCGAACTGACCGAAACAAACGGGCAAACAGATTTAAACGAAGAACAGCTTTCCGAAGTAACGGAAAACAGCGCGGAATCCCCGGTATCCGAAGCTGTCAAGACAGAGGATACAGAAAACGACCGGTTAAAAGAATCAGCGGAAAGCTCCGAACCATCCGATGAAACGCAAATACTATCCACAGATGAAAAGGACAGCTATTCTGAACAAAGCGCCGACCTGACCGACAGTGTTGAAAATTCAGATAATGAGCAGAATAAATCGCCGGATAGCCCGACGGCAGTCAATGTCGAATCATCGGGGACAGAGCAGAACGATGCGGCGGTCGGGGCTGATGACAAAACAGCAAAAACCGTTACGATTGTCGATGTCGAAGCTCCGGACGAGGAGCAGACCGAAACCTATGTAAAACCGGAAAATAACACGCCGGCAAACGTTACGATAGTAAATGTTGAAGCTCCGGACGACGAAAATCCGGAAGAGCCGGCTGTTACGGAGCCAAAACAAGCCGAATACTCTCTCAGCTCGGCAATAGAAACCGATGAGACCGAAGAGGAAGAGACCGAGAGAAGGGCAACGGCTAAGATAGTAAACGTATATGCCGCCTCAACCTTTTCGGACGACGATGACGATTACGTGCCTGAGCAGGAGGATATATCCGACGAGGATGATGATACCGAGGATACCACGTTAATTCTTCCTGACGACACCGATGACGATACGGCATTAGATCAGACGGTCTACGCAAGCCATGGTGAAAGAGTATATGTTACATATGATTACAGCTTTGAATCAAAGCTTATACTGTCAAGTGAGGATACTCAAAGACGTTACTCATATCTATCCGAGCTGCTGCTGTCATACAAGCTCGGTAAACGCCGCAGCTGGAAAAAGGAACGGTATTACCGTAAAGGAAAAAACTATGTCCAGATGATATTCAGGGGAAAAACATTATGCCTGTGCATGGCAATACTTCCGGAATCTCTTGAGAACTCCAAATATTTCTATGAAAACGTAGGGCAGATCAAGAAATATGAAAGCGTACCCGTAATGGTAAGAATACGTTCGGGAAGAGGCTGCAAATTTGCCGCCGAGTTGATAGCGATGATGATGGAAAGTGCCGGTATTCCTCAGAAATATCAACCTGAAGACAGATTCATACCGCTTGAACATAAAGACCGTGACGCACTTGTAGGAGAAGGACTTATAAAACGCTTGGTGACAGACGGCAACGGCGATGTGGTAGCAGCGGATTTTGAAGCTATGAAGAATATGAAGTTTACGATAGAAAGCGGAATGCCCGTGCTTAAAAAAGTATCTGCCGAGGAAGCCGCTATGATACCGGACGAGGCAGCGGCGGAGTTTGTTGAAACCGAGGCGGAAAACGACGACGAAATAACTTACGGCAGGCGAAAGGGTATTGTCAATATCGATACCATCTCCGCTTCCTTTGACTCCGGCGATACCGTCACATTGGCTGCCTTAAAGGCCAAACATCTTGTTCCCAACAATATACATTTCGTAAAGATACTCGCAAGAGGAGTTCTTGATAAGCCCTTGACTGTAAAGGCTCACGATTTCAGTATGGACGCTGTAAAAATGATCGTAATGGCGGGCGGAAACGTGGTAAAGCTGAAACATATGCGTGTGTAAAATAAAAGAGCGGGACCGGATCATTTTGGATCCGGCCCCGCCGACTTATTTTTATGGGGAAACTTTTTAAAAAGTTCCCCCATTTATGATTCTTTGTGCCAGCGACGATTCTCCACCGTAAGACGTCCCACCGGGACATTTCAATTCTCCATACAGAGGACAACAGGGGCTTTGCTCTTTGACCAAAAACTTTTTTGTATTATTTTTTGCTAATTGACTTTTTCTACAGGCTTAAGCCCCCCTTTTTTAAAAGGAGGGCTTAAGTAAATAACCGCTTTGTTTGTTATAAGTGATTATTTGCGCTGTTATTTTGTAAGAACTATTGTAAGCGACTGGCCGTTTGAGGCAACATTCCTGTCAACGGTTATGGTATTGCCGCTGAAGGATAATCCCTCGTCCGCACTGCTGAGAGTGTAATTACCGCTCAGAGTAATGGTACCGCCTGTCTGGTTACCGGCTCCGTAATGAGTAAAGTCGGAGATGGCAATAGTTATTTCGTTTTCAGTCTCTTTTACTATCATGTTACACGCAAAATCGGTGGTAATACCGTTACACTCGGCTCCCTCCCAGAAGGTGTATCCGGTTACACCGGACGCTCCGTCCGAAACCGCCTGTACAGACTCCGTATTGGAAAGCACCGTATAATCCGGGGTTTCGGCAAAGCTGAAGAAGTCATCAATTCTCATACAGGTAGACGGGACTATTACGTACTCATAAGTCGCGTTTTCGGGAAGCTTTCCGTGATCTATCCAAACCTCGACGAAGTTTCCTCCTGAGGTGGTATTAAGCTTTACGTAAAAATCGTCGTTCTTATCAGAGGGAATGTATATTCCTCCGTAACGCATTACATAAAACGCGTCCGGCATGACCGTGTCTCTTCCGGGAACCAGCTGTACATCGCCTTCAGCTTCAGAGCTTGTCGGTATAGAGTTATTGGAGCTGTAGAATATGTTTTCCACGACAGTTTCTATAGTCTGCTTATTGGGAGCAAGTACGGTGTTGTCCTCATAAGTGTTATTTATTCCGGCTCCGATACACACTATCTTATTTCCGAAGAAAAACACCGATTTTTTTGCGGTGAGATCCGATCTCAGTTCCGCGTTGTTGTTTACAAAATAATAGGAGGAAACCGCCAACTCATCAAGCGTTACGAATCCGGCATAATCATTGACTCCGTTGAAGCCTCCGTTATCGTCCGGAGTTCTGTTTCTGGAATCGACCGTCGTGCCCGGGATCCTCTGCCCGTTTACATATGTCCAGTAAGTAGACGGAATTATATAATCGGAAGTATAGATCATCAGCATACCGTCGCCGGTGTACCAACCGTTGCCGTTTATTGCCCCTATCTCATCCTTAAGCGTTTCCGGATATACCAATCTGGTTTCGTACTTGGCGGAACGATAAGAGGACAGTGAAAGAGAAGCGGAATACTCGGTGCCCAAAACGGTCAGCTTATCCATTTCCGAAAAGCTGAAGGCTCCGGTAACATATTTTTCGGTGATATCCTCGTCTTCCACGAGATTCTCGAGAGCACAGGCTCCGTAAGAGGAAAGACCTCCGATAAAAGCCGTGTTGCTGCTCATACCGTATCCCTTGACAATAGCCCTGAGCTCAGCGGCTCTTGTCTCGTCGAGTATCTCGGAAAGTCCCAGAAGAGCGGATACCGCCCGACCGCCGAGAGCGTCGGCGTCGTCAACATATGACCCTACGGTTCCTACAAAGGCAGAGCCGTTAAATATAGACGGAATGACGGAGTTCATTGCCCAGAAATAAAGAAAATCCGTAACCGCAGCGGGATCCGCGAAGTCCGCGTCTGTACCGCTTACCGCGTATGCCAGCTCTACAAGAGTGGAAAAGCCCATTACACCGTAGGAACCGGTGGATGCGGTCTTGTTGTATGCGATATAAGATCCGTCCGCATAAAGACCGTCTCCGCTTGCGACTATGCCAACGGCGTTGATCAGATAATCCGATATGATCTGAGGTATTCTGTCGTTATCACCGCTCAGTACCGCGGCTCCGAGCGCTATATAAGAGGTTCGGATAAGGTCGACAGCGTCTCCGAAGGCCGCCGGGAATTTATAATTCACCGCCGCGAGCAGATCGGGTATCTGTTTTGATTTGACCTTTCCGCTGTCGTGGAGAATGAGCAGCGATCTTACGAGATATTCGGCAGAGTCGCAGCGCTCCATCATTGTGAGAGCGTATTCTCTCTCGCCTCTTTGTTCTTCTCCGTATATGCCCATGCCGTATTCAAGAGCGCTGTTGATCATATCAAGAATTTCTCCGTTATGATAAAACGAAGATCTTTTTGTCGCCCACGCTTTTGTCAAAACGTAAATATTTTTAAAATGCTGTGTTCTTGTGCTCTCGCTGCCGGTTATAGTGCTTTGGGACCAGGTACCCGAAGTAAATGTGGTCCTTAGCGCCGTAACATCAGCGTCCAGCTTACTTATGTAGCTTGAGCCGACATCGGAATCCGAGCTAAGGCTTCCGTCACCGATCATCATTTCGACCAGTCTTTCCTCGACCTTCGAGTCAAGCTTTCCGCAGCCGAACAACCATAACGGCATCATCGACAGAACGAGTAATACCGCGATCATTCTTACTAATCTGGTTTTCATTTGAATTTTCTTTCTCCTTTATGAATCCTGCTTGATTTGTGGAAAGGCACCGACACGCAAAAAGCGCTTTAATACCTATCGTCTCATAGTTTAGATTATATTATATTTCGCTTCAAAATGGTTGAACAGAGTGTTAATAATTTTATAACGAAAGAACTTTTTACATTATGCCCTTCGCTTATTGGACACGTTCAACAAAACAAGAGATCTCTTTTTGTGCAAGGTTACAAATTATGAGTTTTGACACATAGAATAATAAATGCAGGAGCCTTTTTATTGCAAGATTAATAATTATGTTACAATTTAGAGATTGCTTTTTTTGCGAGGTTATGTTATAATCATGACAAGTTTAAATTTCCAATATGAAAGGATTGATTATTTTTGAAGAAAGCAATATCACTGCTGCTTGTTTTAGCGACGCTCGCAGGCTGCTGTGTCGGATTCTTATCGTGTAATGGTAAGAAAACGACTGAGACCCCGAAGCTTACATATAATGCGGATGTCATAGTGGATTTCAATGACACGGCAAATATACAGAAGGCCGGGCTGACGGCGACTACAAGCAATATTAAAACAGCGGCGAACGCCGGCTCGCTCAACGCTTCCGCGGGTTCAAGCACGGTTCTTGAGTTTTCAAACAACGATCTGACTTCCTATAAGGAATTAAGTGTTTGGATAAACAATACGTCGTCCGCAGACATGCAGGTCAATTTCATTCTGGTCAGCGAAAACGGAAGCACCTCTGAGGAGGATTCGTATTCAGTCACGTTAAACGTGCATCCCGGATGGCATCAGTACAATATTCCTTTTTCACAGCTGATCCAGGACAACGTCCCGCTTACGGATGTAACGGTGACAGGAACACCTCTCGGAATTTCGTCTCTCAACTCTCTTAAGCTCGTAGTTACTAACGGTTCCGGCGAGCTGCTTATAGACTCCGTTTATGCGAAAACCCAGAAATACGGAACAATAGACGGACAACAGTTTACAAAGCTCGGAAACGCGGTCTGCTTCTATGAGGACAGCTACGCGTATCTTTATGATCAGCTTCGCTATGTTCTTAAGGAGGATGATCAGTCGGTCGGAATAAAGGCGGACGATAACACCACGTATGTTCCCGTCGATGTCCTCGCGGAACACAGGGGAGCAACCAATATTTCCTCAACCGCCGAAAAGGTATCTTTTACCTATAACGGCCAAAATTACGAATATACCCCCGATACTCAAATCGATTTTGTGGGTAACCCGCTTGCTTTCAATCCGGGCAAGGCTATGTCGGTAAAGCCGATGGTGATCGCCGACCGCATCATGATCCCGATGGAGACCTGCGCCGAGATATTCGGCTATCAGCTTTTCTATGATCAGATGGGGCTTGTTATATTCTCCGATACTGCGGATATTTACAACAGCACAAACGATTACAGCACAATCTATGAAATCATAGAAACAATTGCGTACAGCAACTACACCGGCGCCGAGCTTATAAACGATATGAACACCCTTTATCCTGAAAACACCCATACACGTCTTATGGTAAATCAGGAGCATTTCGACAATCTCAAGGAGCTTATCGAAACGGATCCGGTATACGCCTCATGGTTCAAGCGTTTTGAGGCAGGATACGCAAAAGGAACCGACGCATACAACGCCGCTCTGCCTAAATACGAGCTTTCGGACGGCTACAGACTGCTTGAAATGAGCCGTGATGTTATGGGAAGACTTCTTGCTAACGCTTTCCTATATAAGATGACCGATAATCCGGATTACGCCGACCTGTGCTACAGAATCATGGAAAGGACCGTAAGATTCACCGACCCTGTCACAGGCGCAAACAGCTGGCATCCGGAGCATTTCCTTGACACGGGCGAGCTGATGTACGGTGTTTCGATAGCGTATGACTGGTGCTACGACTATATGACCGAAGAACAGAGAGCGACTATTGAAAACGGAATCTGGGAAGTCGGTTACGGAGCGGCGCTCGGATTCGGTCAGCTGTATGAGTGGTGGAGTGATCCTTCTAACCTTGAAGAATATAATGCCAGTCTGGCAGCAGAAGGAGAACCGAGATATGACGGGTATAACATCGGTAAAAACGGTGCTCCCTATCACATGGATGAATATAACGAATCCGGATACTATAACACCTTCAATTTCAACCGCAACAACTGGTCGAATAACTGGAATGCGGTATGTAACGGAGGAATGGTTATGATGGCGCTTGCCTTCGCGAACGTCAGCAGCGGCTTCAGAGAAGCGTCCGAGTATCTTCTTGACTGTTGCCTATACACCATCCCTGCCGGGCTTGAGGAGGGCTACGCCACAGACGGCGGTTATCCCGAGGGTCCAGGCTACTGGTCTTACGGTACCACATATTCAGTGGTATTTATGTCGGCCCTCAAAGCCTCCACCGGCTCCGATTACGGCTTTATCAACGCTCCCGGCTTCCGCGAGTCTTTCTATTTCATTAATTCTCTCGGCTCTATTGAAAAGGGCGCGTGGAACTACCATGACGCCGGCGAGGGACGTATTGATTCGGGACTCTACTTCTGGTTTGCTTCAAATACCGGAGACAAGAATATCGGCGGTCTCCGCTATAACTCAATACTGGAAGGCTTTAACCTCCCAGGCTACTGGGATATGATCTGGTACGCCCCCGACATATATACAACCGATATAGATCTTTCGCTTGACGCCGCTTATTACGGCATAGACACCGTAACCTTCCGTTCCGACTGGACCAAGAACGCGCTGTTCTGCGGTCTGCACGGGGGAGCAAATAACGCGTCCCACGGAAACCTTGATATCGGTAACTTTATACTTGAATACGGCGGCACAAGATTTTTCATTGATCTCGGCTCCGACGAATACAACCTCAAGCATGACGATTATGCGGGAGGAGACACTGTTATTTATTTCAGCAATCCGTATCGTTACTGGCTGTACCGTGAAAGAGCCGAGGGGCAGAATACGCTTGTTATAGACCCCACAAGAGTGAATATATCCATTACTTCCGGCAGTGATAGTGCTCAGGGTAAAAACTATGACCAGATGCTGAGCGCGGTATCCGAGCTTACCAGATTTGAGTCTTCTGAGGACTCGGCTCTCGCCGTAGTAGACATGGGATGCGCGTACAGAGAAGCCGCGAGCGGTGTCCGCGGTATGCTCGTAACCGACGACCGCTCTACTGTCATTATTCAGGATGAGATCACCTTCAACGACAACAGTGCGCACACGGTATACTGGATGGGACATGTCGGCTACACAACGGTTAACGGTCAGAGAGTAAGCGCAAAGATAACCATTTCCGAGGATAAGAAGTCAGCCGTTATAGAGCTTGAAGGAAAGTCCCTGCTGTGCACGATAGTCGTTCCCGAGGGATATGAATCCGATTTCTACTTTGAGGTTCAGAGCGCAAGCTACCTTCCCGAGACCGGACTTACAAACGGAAGAAACGAATACTCGCGCGAAGGTATTCAGAAGCTTGTCGCCAAGTCCACAAACTGTACCGGAGAGATCAAGCTCGCCATTGTATGCCGTCTGCTTTCCGACGGACCTTACGATTATACTTGGACCGATATAGCTGACTGGACAGTGGAATAAGTATTCCTCTCTTTCAGAAAAGTTTTTGAAGGGGATCATAAGGGGGAACTTTTTTCAAAAAGTTCCCCCTTAGTTTTTAACTGCCCCGTAATTTTATTGAAAAATTTCCTACAGGGTCTTGACAAAAACCGCAAACCATGTTATAATAACCTCAATAGCTGTGACCGGGAAGAAGTAGCCGGGTAAGTAGCGGTATTACAGAGAGCCGTCATATGGTGCAAGACGGCAGCCGCGGCCCGCGTGAATACATCCCGAGAGCTGTGGGCTGAAGTTTTTATTAGGCTTTCACCGGGTTCGCCCGTTAACGCGGCAAGAGCATAAACACAGTGTATGTGTCGTGCTTACTGAGGTCATTTCCGTGAGGAAGTGACGAATTGAGGTGGTACCGCGGATTATTTATCCGCCCTCTGTTTTAAACGGAGGGCGGTTTTTTTATGCTGTTTACCGTAACTCCGAAATCAAAAACGAAAGGACGATGATTTAAATGGCAACCTCAGCAACAATTCTGACAATAATATTACTGGTCCTATTCTTCTCTCTTATGATCGGGATCGGTCTTTATTGCCGAAAACACGCGGATTCCGTAAACGGATTTGTACTCGGAGGACGAAATGTCGGTCCATGGCTGACCGCGTTCGCATTCGGAACATCATACTTTTCAGCGGTAATCTTCGTTGGTTACGCGGGTCAGTTCGGATGGAACTTCGGACTTGCCTCAACCTGGATAGGTCTGGGAAACGCGTTTATCGGTTCTCTGCTGGCGTGGGTAGTGCTTGGAAGACGCACCAGATTGATGACCAACCACATAGGAAGCAAAACTATGCCGGATTTCTTTGACAAGCGTTTTGACTCGAAAAAGCTTAAGATCGCGGCGTCGGTCATAGTATTTGTATTTCTGATACCATATACCGCCTCTCTTTATAACGGTCTCTCAAGCCTATTTAATATAGCTTTCAGCGTTCCCTACTGGGTCTGTATAGTCGTTATGGCGGCACTGACCTGCGTTTATGTAATGTTCGGCGGCTATATGGCGACGGCTATAAACGATTTTATACAAGGAATAATAATGCTTGTGGGGATCATAGCGGTAGTCGCGGCGGTCCTTGTTGACAACGGAGGGCTTACGGAGGCTGTACGCAGACTCTCAGAGATTCCGAGTACATATCCCGAATCCGCAGGTCAAAGCGGAGCCTTTACTTCCTTTTTCGGCGCTCAGCCTGTGTATCTGCTTATCGTTATACTGCTGACCTCGCTCGGTACCTGGGGACTTCCGCAGATGGTCGGAAAGTTTTACTCAATTAAAAACGAGGACGCAATAAGAAAGGGAACGATAATTTCCACCATATTTGCGCTGATAGTAGCCGGCGGATGTTATTTTATAGGAGGCTTCGGACGTCTTTACACAGACAGACTGACCGACGATCCGGATTCCTTCCGCAGCTTTGACAATATCATACCGACTATATTATCCACACTTCCCGATGTAATAATCTCACTTGTTATTATACTTGTTCTTGCGGCCTCGATGTCTACGCTTTCCTCGCTGGTTCTTACCTCGGCGTCCACTCTCACGCTTGACGTTATATCTCCGATCAGGAAAAAATCGGATGGAAAACAGGAGCTGCTTATAATGCGCGGATTTATAGTTTTCTTCGTTGCGATATCCGCTGTAATAGCCATAATTAAAGACGCTTATCCCGAATTCACTTTTATAGCCCAGATGATGGGAATATCCTGGGGAGCATTGGCGGGAGCATTTATCGCGCCGTTTATGTACGGACTTTACAGTAAGCGTACTACACGCGCCGCGTGTGCCGCAAGCTTTATTTTCGGATGCGGGATAGAGATAGTCCAGCTGCTTATTATGCTTGGCGTATTCAGTGTGGAAGGCGGAGTTCTCGGATTTGTTTTCCAAAATTCGCTTTACTCGGGAGTGTTCGCTATGCTCGGAGGTCTTATAATTGTTCCTATCGTAAGTCTGTTTACCAAAAAGTGTGATAAGGAAAAGGTAGATGAGATATTCAGCTGCTACAATGAGGAGGTTACTGTTCCGGTAACCGACGCTCTCGGAAAATAATAGGAATTTATCATTAATACAGTGTTTACTGTTACAATCTTCCTAAAACTTCTCTTTCAGAGAAGTTTTTGAAGGTTTTAAGGGGAACTTTTTTCAAAAAGTTCCCCTTAAATATTTTACGGTAAATGCATTATTCCCTGCTCGGCTCTTCTATATAAACTATTTTATTAACACCGCCGTATTCTACATATCCGATCTTCAGGTATTGACCATTACCCGTTATAACTCCGCCTTCGGCGCTTGGCTCATTGTAGCCATAGTCAAAGCCGGACTCATAAGAAAAATAAATTCCGTCAATTGTAAAGCTTTCCTCTCCGTTTCCTTTATTCTGCATCGGAGTGAAGTTCTCAACAAAACCCGTCACGGTAAGATATTCACCGCTTTGATACGCGTCCATAAGAGCTTTATATTCACGTACTGAACTTATGGCAAAAACTGTAGTAACAGTTATTATAATAAGAGTAAGAGATACGGAAATAATATTTATTAAACGTATATTTAAATTTATCAGCTGTTTTTTGCATATTTTTTCCAGGATCAAAGGCGCTGAGAGTATAACCGCGGCTAAAATCACCGGAATTATCATCAGGGGATCAAAACGAACTCCTATTTCATACAGAATGTTTTCCAAAATGTTTCTCCGTTCGGATATATTTTCACTGATATTATGCCCAATCAGGTTTTATTTTTTCCGTTTATAATCAGACATCCTCCAAGCGCGAGCACCGCGCATCCGGATATTGACAAAATAAATATTTTGTCGGATAATGTCTCGTTAAACGGTTTAGTGATATTATTTGACGGAATTATCGCTGACGGAGTATCATATGTCGGAGGAACACCGCTTCCCTCTTCTTCAGGAAGCGAAGGATCAGCTTCCGTATCAGGCTCCTCCGGTTTTGGCTCCTCTGGTTCCGGTTCAGGAGTTACTAAAGGGGCGACAGCGTTATATATCCGGTAATTATCTCCGTAGATAGTACACTTTTCCTGCATATTTGTAATATTAAAAGCGCGTATACAGGTATATTTTAACTCCGGACCGGCGCTGTTGTTTGAATACGGTACCGAAGCGCGCACAAGCTCGCCGTCTATATAAATGTCATAGTTTTGCTCTAATTCATGCAAAGCAACAGAAATAGTGTACCATCTGTCTATAACAGGCCGAAGTACGGCGTTATCATAAACATCAGTTATCTCTGAATCGACTATTTTTATAAAATCCTGCATTCTTAACCGGGTGTCATATTTTCGTCCTTGGATAAGGGTACAGTCATACAGATGATCGCTGTATTTAAAATCAAGCTCTACAACAAAATCATATCCTACAGTAAAACCGTTTCCACTGACAGACAAATCAGTATAATGAGGGATCTGCCCGCCGCCGGTAATATTTTTTTCATATTTCAGGCACTTGTTTCCGTCCGGCTCCGTAATGACTGTAATAGAACCGGACGAGCCGAGATCGTTTGAGGTAAATGCCCCAAAGCAGTCGGAAACGGCAGGTCCCGGAGTAAGCTTCTCCATATCTTCATTTATTATAAATTCCGGGACTATCTCGGTCTGTGAAGCACACACTGCAGTTTCCAGGCAGACAAATATATAAACAAGTATCGCCGAAAGGAAAATGCCTCGTTTTATATGCATTGGATCGCTCCTTTCTTTTTATCAGCGTTCCGTTCGGACTTAATTATCTTATATAAAATCCGATCGGATGCCGTTTATGGAAATTTGTTCTTGTTTTCAATAATATTATAACAAACAAATTATATATTTGTCAATAGTAATATAATTTTTTCATTTAATATAATTTCGGACAAAGTAAAAACTATCTTTATTTCCACATTGACAACACAGATTTTGTTTGACATATTTAATTACCCGAATGAGCAAATTAATCACAGAGAGAAAATAAAAAATACAGAAAAGCAGGACGGAAAAATGACACATTTTAATAATAGAAAAAAACGTACCGTCTGCGTTTTGCTATGCATACTGCTGCTTACGGTACTTATATTACCGGTTAGCGCGGCGGGAAAAGCTGAACGGCAGGAGGTAATTGTCGGAGGTTGTCTATTTGGGGTTAGGCTGTACACCGACGGAGTTCCGGTGGTGGGAATAGAAAGCTTTGAAACCAATAACGGAAAATGTTCTCCCGCGCATGAAGCCGGGATCAAATTAAAAGATATAATAATAAAAATCAACGGTACACCTGTTACCACATCCTCTCAGATAACGACGATAATAACAGGCTCGGGCGGTAAAACAATCACTTTTACGGTATTAAGAGCAGGCAAAGAAAAAGAAATCTCAGTTACTCCTGTCAAGGCTACGGACGGAATGTACAGAGCCGGTATATGGCTCAGGGATAACGCCGCCGGCATAGGTACGGTTACCTATATAATACCCGAAACACTGGAATTTGCGGGTCTTGGACACGGAATATGCGACGGTGAAACGTTATCTTTAATGCCGCTTCTCCGGGGCAGTGTCAGCGAGGTCGAGCTAAACTCAGTAATAAAAGGACAGGCGGGTATACCCGGAGAGCTGAAAGGCTCCTTCAGAGGCGGTAAGACAGGGTCGCTTATAAGTAATAAGAAAACCGGAGTTTACGGAGTGATGATAACACTTCCTCAGGGTGTCGGAGAAAAGCTTCCGGTGGCGTCCGAAAGCGAGGTAAGGGAAGGCGACGCGATAGTTCGGTGCGCCGTAAGCGGCAGCGTAAGAGACTATACGGTACGGATAAGTAAGGTAAACTGCCACTCAGAGAACGGAAAAAACTTTGTGGTGGAGGTAACGGACCCGGCGCTTCTGGGCATTACCGGAGGGATAGTTCAGGGAATGAGCGGAAGCCCGATCATACAAAACGGTAAACTTATAGGCGCAGTAACGCATGTTATGGTAAACAGCCCCACAATGGGATACGGTATATTTATAGGTAACATGTTGGATGCCGCATAAGCTTTAAAGGGGGAACTCAAATAGTTCCCCCTTATAATATAACCTTTAAAACGGCTTTTTCAGAGAATTTTTAGAAAGATCGTAAAAAACCCTTTTAAAAAAGGGTTTCTTACGAAAAACGTTTTGTTTCTTAGTGTATCATTTTATCAGACGGTTAAGTCTTTCTATTGTCTCGTCCTTGCATTCCGGTGTACCCTCAAGCGGAAAATTTATACCCATTGCCTTATATTTTTCCTCGCAGAGCTTTTTAAATGGCAAAAGCTCTATTTTTACAGAACTTAACACAGAATCGGCAAGCCTTTTTATCTCAAGCACATTCTCCTCTGTGTCCGTCATTCCCGGAACCACAACATGTCGGATGACTGTAGGTACCCCGAGCCTGTCGCAGAGCTTCAAAAACTCAAGAACATTTTCTCTCTCAGCTCCTACCATCTCAGCATATCTTTTTTCGTCCGGAAATTTTATATCGCAGAGCACCGTGTCGGTGTTTTCAAGCACACGTCGGACATTTTCGTCAGGCTTTATCGCCGCTGTGTCAAGAGCGGTGTTTATCCCCGCGTCATGCAGCTTTTCAAAAAGCTCCGCCAGAAATCCCGCCTGACACAGCGGCTCTCCGCCGGAAACCGTAACTCCTCCCCCGGTTGAGTCGAAATAAGTTTTGTATCGCAAAGCTTTTTCCACAAGCTCGTCCGCAGTATATTCCGTTCCGCCGGAAAATGCCCTTGTATCAGGATTATGGCAATATGGACAGCGGTACGGACATCCCTGCATAAATATCACAAGCCTTACTCCCGGACCGTCAACAGCCCCAAGGCTTTGAAACGAATGTATTTTCCCTTTTCTCATTCAAATACCCTTCTCCGATTTTTGTCTATCTGTTTTATCCAACATTTCTCATGTCATTCTGAGATAATACCTGAAAATTAAACGCAAAATAATCGAACCCCGAATTGAACTTTTGTACCGTTCAATGATTCGGGGCACGATTTATTTTCACATACTGCCGTGGAAGGTTCTCGCTATTACCTCCGCCTGCTGCTCCTTCGACAGCTTATGGAAGTTCACGGCGTAACCCGACACACGTATAGTCAGATTAGGATACTTTTCCGGATGCTCCGAAGCGTCAATAAGCATCTCTCGGTTGAAAACATTAACGTTCAGGTGCTGTGCCTTTCTGGCAAAGTAACCGTCAATTATACCGGCAAGATTTTTAAATCTCGTCTCTTCGTCATGACCCAAAGCGTATGGAACTATACAAAATGTATTGGATATACCGTCCTTGCACACGTCATACGACAGCTTGGACACCGAATTCAGCGAAGCGAGCGCGCCGTTCGAGTCCCTGCCGTGCATTGGGTTAGCGCCCGGGGCAAATGGCTGTCCCGCTCGTCTTCCGTCCGGAGTGTTTCCGGTTTTTTTGCCGTATACGACGTTCGAGGTTATTGTCAGAATCGACAGAGTATGCTCGGCATCCCTGTAGGTAGGGTTCTTTTCAAGCTCTGAAAAGAACTTTTCCACCTGCTCTACGGCTATACTGTCAGCGCGGTCGTCGTCGTTTCCGTATTTTGGGAAATCTCCCGTCGTCTCAAAATCGGTTATAAGCCCGGTTTCATCTCGGATGACCCTGACCTTCGCATATTTTATAGCGGACAGCGAGTCGGCAAGCACCGAGAGACCTGCTATCCCAAAAGCCATGAAACGGTGGACTTCAGTATCGTGAAGAGCCATTTCTACCTTTTCATAGGCATATTTATCATGCATATAGTGTATCATGTTAAGCGCCTTGACGTATGTCCGCGCAAGCCACGGACGGTATTCGTCAAGCAGCTTCATAACACTGTAATAGTCAAGGTACTCTCCTTCAAAACGGCTGCCCGCCGGCGCTACCTGCATACCGCTTTTTTCGTCTCTGCCGCCGTTTAAGCTAAGTAAAAGCAGCTTTACAAGATTGGCGCGCGCTCCGAAGAACTGCATGTCCTTTCCGACTCTCATCGCAGATACACAGCAGGCTATCGCGTAATCGTCCCCGAATTTCGGACGCATCACATCGTCGTTCTCATATTGTATAGAGTCGGTATCGCAAGAGACCTTTGCCGTGTAGCGCTTGAACGCCGCCGGCAGCTTTTCCGACCAGAGCACCGTAAGGTTCGGCTCGGCAGAAGGCTTCAGATTATAAAGCGTATGCAAAATACGGAAGGAGGATTTTGTTACCAGCGTTCTTCCGTCCTCTCCCATTCCTCCTATGGACTCAGTGATCCACATCGGGTCTCCCGCAAACAGATCGTTATACTCCGGAGTGCGCAGGTGACGTGCCAGTCTGAGCTTCAGCACCAGATCGTCTACCATTTCCTGTATATCCGCTTCGGTATATTTCCCGCTTTTAAGATCTCTCTCGAAATATATATCAAGGAAGGTGCTGTTTCTTCCGAAGCTCATCGCCGCTCCGTTCTGTTCCTTGTTGGCTCCAAGATAACCGAAATACAGCCACTGTACCGCTTCCCTCGAGTCGGCCGCGGGCCTTGAAATATCGCAGCCGTAAGTCAGAGCCATTTCGCGCAGCTCCTCAAGGGATCTGATCTGCATACTCAGCTCCTCAAGCAGTCTGATATCCTTTTCGCTTACCGCTCCGTCCGCTATTCTCTTTTTATCTTTCTTTTTTTCCTCAATCAACCGGTCAATACCATACAGAGCCACACGCCGGTAATCACCGATTATACGTCCTCTCCCATAAGCGTCCGGAAGTCCGGTAATGAGTCCCGTATGCCTTGCGGCTCTTATCTCGTCACTGTACACACTGAAAACAC
Source organism: uncultured Clostridia bacterium (assembly GCA_944393415.1). GTDB lineage: Bacteria > Bacillota > Clostridia > Oscillospirales > CAG-272 > SIG673. The sequence goes on from CALYAD010000028.1 coordinate 40,717, forward strand.
CGTCGTTATGAGTTGTTCTGTATTTAAACGCCTCTTCCACCTTATCCGAAAGCGTATAACCGTAAGCCTGGCATGCCTTGCGGGTCATTTTTATCCCACCGAATGGGTTTACGGCGCGGCGGAGCGGGGCGTCAGTCTGCAAACCGACTATTATCTCGCTATCCTTATCGACATATCCGGGAGCATGGCTGGTCAGAGTGGATACGGTTTCCGTATCCACATCGTAAACGCCGCCTCTTCTCTGCTCCTCCGTTAAAAGGTCAAATATTTTGTCTCTCAGCTTGACCGTACGCTCCGTAGGACCTGAGAGAAAGCTTTCGTCTCCCTCATACGGCGTATAGTTCTTCTGTATAAAATCCCTGACATCTATTTCATCCTGCCACCTTCCCGCAGCAAAACCGTTCCAATTTTCACTAAACATCTTTGTATGACCTTCCCTTTCTTTTAAAAATTTGTACCGCAAGAGTACCTGTGTTATACCGGCCTACCGCTTTTTTTACGTATCCTTTACATACGCCAAAATAACAACAGGGCAACATTATCCTTCTTAAAGATAATGTTGCCCAGACGGTCGGCGTTATACTTACCGGTCCCACCGTGGTTATTCCACGTGCGGACACATCTGTCCGTTATCCGTCAGGGAACCGAAAAGCTTAGATAAGCTACCGCTTACTGATATGAGTATATCACAAATAGTTATTCTTGTCAAGGACTTTTTAAAAGTTAAAAAATTATTAAACATATTGCCTTTTTAATCCAAAAACTATAATTTAATAACCTCAAATAAAATTTGTCCGATTAGACTTGACATTAACATCGCTGTATAGTATAATAAAAATGTGTATTTTATGCTATACACTCTATATCAAAGATAAAGGAAACGGCTATGAGGCCATACTATGCACAGGGGAACACCTCGGACTTTTACGTAAGATCGCTTCCATGGTCAGGGCATTCTCCGCCAATACACCGCATGATATTCGGAATCAGAAAAAAATATAATTATTGAAAAGGATTTTTAAGTCATGTGGTTCATTTTCGCACTTATAACCGCTCTTGCCTGGGGCGGAGCCGATCTTTTTTACAAAAAAGGAGCGGACGAAAACGACAGGTACAGTCATTTGCGAACTACGATAATGGTAGGCGCTGTAATGGGTGTATACGCGCTTCTTTACTGGTGTGTAAACGCCGTCTTTTTAGACAATTTCATTACCTTCAATTTTATGAGCATAATAAAATATCTCCCTGTGTCATTTTTTTATATCTTATCGATGATACTCGGATATATAGGGCTTAGATACCTGATGCTCTCCATTGCTTCTCCGGTACAGAACAGCTCCGGGGCAATAGTATTTTTTTTATACCTTATTCTGTATCCGGAAATGCCCGGTATATGGAGTATACTCGGAGTGGCCTTATCCATTATCGGAGTTATCATGCTTGGTGTCATTGAGAAAAAAGACACTGACGCCGAAATAAAAGCCAGCGGAGAAAATATTCCGGAAAAATATAAATACGGCTTTGTCGCGCTCATTTTCCCTTTGCTTTACGCGATACTTGACAGCGTGGGCACCTTTCTTGACGGTATATACCTCGACGATGAGGCGGAATCGATAAGACTGAAAATCTCCGGAACGTCCGAATGGATAGGCGACGACGAGGCGTTTATGGCATATTCAGTGACCTTCGCGGTCTGCGCCCTCATATGCTTTATTTACGTCAAATTCATAAAAAAACAGCCCTATCCGCTTAAAGCCGAAAAAAACAGGCTGATAGCCGGAGGTCTTGAGACTATAGGACAGTTCTTTTACATATTTTCTATGGCTGACTCCTCTATTCTCGCGGCTCCGCTTGTTGCTACCTACTGTATTTTTTCAGTCATCTTTTCTCGTTTATTCCTTAAGGAAAAGCTTAAACCCGCTCAGCTGGCAGTGATATGTACCGTAATGCTCGGAATAGCGCTAATGGGTATCGGAGAGGCCCTCTGACGCTTGTAAAATAAAAATAATCTGAAAGGATACCAATTTTATGCTTTACTCAAAGATCGTATCGGCGCTGACAAAGGTTTTCAAAAAAGAAAACCCTCTTTCCCCTCCTGAATGTAATCATCTCACCGCGCTGAGAGGAGATACCGTCTCCTTTCAGGTTGTTTATCTCTCAGACGAGAATTTAAAATGCAAGGTAAATATATTATCCGAATTCGGAAAAAACGTTATTTGCAGATCAGTTGAGAGCGTGCCATCCAACTATCCCGGCGATCCCGCCGCAATGTACAAAGACGGAAATTATATAAAAACCTCGGGCTGCGAATTTCCGGATATACTTCGGAGTCTGCGCGGCGGCAACCTTAAAATATTCAAAAACAAATATAGGTCGATCTGGATAGACGTCGAGGTACCTGAAAACCAGCCCGCGGGGATTTACGAAATAAAAATCGAGCTTTTCCTCGCGGACGGCACCGTTCTTGCCACAAACACTCAAAAGATCACAGTATATGCCGCCAGTCTGCCTCCTGCCCGGCTTATCCATACCGAATGGTTCCACACAGACTGCCTGGCGGATTATTACGGGTATGAGGTATTCTCCGAAAAACACTGGAAAGCCATTGAGAATTTTATGAGACTTGCCGCAAAGCGCGGTATCAATATGATACTTACTCCCATATTCACCCCTCCGCTCGATACGGAGATAGGCGGAGAAAGAACGACCGTACAGCTTGTCGATGTAAGCTTCAGAAACAACAAGTGGTCGTTCGGCTTCGATAAACTGACACGCTGGTTTGACACAGCCGATAAATGCGGCATCAAGTATTTTGAAATATCCCATCTTTTTACACAGTGGGGAGCAAACGCCGCTCCTAAGATCATGGCTGCCTACAAGGGAAAATACAAAAGGGTTTTCGGCTGGGACACCCGTGTTGAGGACGGCGAATATCCGGATTTCCTTTCAAAATTTCTTCCGGCGCTCACCGCATATCTGAAAAGCAGCGGACGGGCTGACAAGTGCTATTTCCACGTTTCGGACGAACCGAACCTTGACAACATGGAAAATTATATCCGCGCAAAAAATATAATCGCTCCGTATCTTGAGGGCTTTCATATGATGGACGCCCTGTCAAGCTACGAGTTTTACGAGACCGGAGCGTGCCAGATGCCGATACCCGCCTCAAATCATATCGAGCCGTTCATCGAGCATGGCGTTAAAAACCTATGGACATATTACTGCGTAAGCCAGAACACCTATGTCTCCAACCGATTCATGGCGATGTCTCTCGCTCGGACCCGTGCTATCGGCGTTCAGATGTTTAAATACCGTATCGCAGGATTTCTTCAGTGGGGCTTCAACTTTTACAATACCGCGCTCTCAAAGGAGCATATAAACCCCTATAAGGTAACTGACGCCGGCGGTAAATTCCCGTCGGGAGATCCGTTTATAGTATATCCCGGAGCAAACGGTAAACCGGAGGAGAGCATCCGTATGATGGCCTTCTTCTCCGCGCAGCAGGATCTGCGCGCGCTTACCGCGCTCGCCGAAAAAACCTCCTACGAGTATGTTATGAACATAGTCGAGGACGGTCTTTCCGATCCTATAACCTTTAAAAACTACCCTCATTCGGATTATTACTATATTAATCTGAGAAACAGAATAAACAGGGAGCTCGCAAGAAAATAATAAAAAAGCCGTAAAACCGGTATGAAAGGATAAACAGGTTTACCAAATGGATTACGTAAAAAAAATGACCGCTAAGCTGATACACGACGCGCTTGTTTCAATGAATATGAATGCTCCGCCCGACACGGCCATGATAACGGATACGCTTGAATATCCCCCGTCTCCTGAAAACGGAGATCTCGCATTTCCCTGCTTTCGTTTGAGTAAAGCGTTAAGAAAAGCTCCCGCCGTTATAGCCCGGGATATAAAGGAGAATTTAAAAACATGCGGTATAATCGAGAAAGCAGAGGTTGCGGGCGGATATTTGAATTTCTTTTTTGATCGCTCGGAATTTTTACGGATAATGCTACAGGAAATTTTGAAAAAAGGCGAAAGCTATGGTTCGTCAGAGGAAGGTCACGGCAAAACGGTCGTGATCGACTATTCATCCCCAAACGTCGCAAAGCCGTTCCATATAGGACATCTCGGAACCACCGTTATAGGGCATTCGATTAAAAAGCTTCATGAATTTTCCGGATATAAATGCATCGGCGTAAATCATCTCGGCGACTGGGGCACTCAGTTCGGTAAGCTGATCGTCGCCTACCGCAAATGGGGGGACGAGCAGACTGTAATAAATATCGGTATAGACGAGCTTGTAAGGCTTTATGTACGCTTCCATTCGGAGGCCGAAGCCGATCCTTCTCTAAACGATCTCGCACGCCGGGAATTTACCAAGCTTGAAAACGGGGACCCGGAAAACCGAAAGCTCTGGAAATGGTTTATAGACATATCTCTTAACGAATACAAAAAGACCTACGCTCAGCTGGGTATTGAGTTCGACAGCTACCGCGGGGAGTCGTTCTATTACGATAAGGTTCCCGCAGTGCTTGAAAAAATGAAGGAGCGCGGTATACTCAAAACCGACGACGGAGCGACAATGATCGATCTTGAGGAATACGGTATGCCTCCCTGTCTTGTCCTCAAGTCCGACGGCTCAACACTTTACCCCGCGCGTGATATTGCCGCGGCCATCTATCGAATGGAAACCTATAACTTTGATAAATGTATATATGTCACCGACGCGGGTCAGAGCCTGTATTTCAGGCAATGGTTCAAGGTCATTTCCCTTATGGACTATGATTGGGAGGATCGGCTCGTTCATGTCCCCTACGGTAAAGTTTCCATCGGAGGCGAAAAGCTCGCCACTCGAACCGGAAACGTGATCCTGCTAAAGGATCTTTTCCGGATCGCCATAGAGAAAGTAAGCTCTATAATCGATGAAAAGAACCCCGGACTCGAAAACAAAGCCGAAGCAGCCGAGGCGGTCGGAGTAGGAGCGATCGTTTTCCACTATTTAAGCGGAGGACGTATTAAGAATATAGATTTTACTATTGAGGACGCGCTGAGCTTTGATGGAAACACCGGTCCCTACGCTCAATACACTTATGCAAGGACTTGCAGCATTCTTTCGAAGCTGGACGGAGATCAAAGCTACCGCTCCGGCACCGATAATATTCTCAATACCGCAGACGAGGAATTCGAGCTTATCAAAATTCTATCGCTTTTCCCGGAAAAGGTGAAGGCGGCGCTTGACGGCTATGAGCCCTCCCTGATAACACGCTATATCTTTGAGGTTGCGACCGTATTCAACCGCTTCTACCATAACTGTCAGGTACTCGGCGCCAAAGAATCCGCTGTCCGCAATACAAGACTGATGCTCACCGAGGCGACAGGACATGTTCTTAAATCCGCGTTCGGGCTTATCTGCATGAAAGCTCCGGAAAAAATTTAAATACCTTGCAAGATTGGCAGACGTTCTTGCTTGATCAGTTACAGAAAGGAATAAATTTTACAATGTCAGGACACAGTAAATGGCACAATATTCAGGCTAAAAAATCAAAAACCGACGCCGCGCGCGCCAAGGTATTCACTAAAATCGGCAAAGAGATCGCAATAGCTATCCGCGAGGGCGGCGCGAATCCGGTCTCCAACAGCAAGCTGCGTGATTTGATATCCAAAGCCAAAGCCAACAACGTTCCAAACGACAACATAGACCGCATCATAAAAAAAGCCACAGAGGAAAAAAAGGACTATAAGGAAATCACTTACGAGGGCTACGGTCCCGGAGGGGTCGCGGTAATTGTCGAGACCGCCACCGATAACACAAACAGGACTATCGGAAACATCCGTGCCTATTTCTCAAAATTCCACGGAAATATCGGAACCACCGGCTGTGTAAGCTTTATGTTTGAGGAAAAGGGCCTTATCACGATCGATAAGGAGGAATGTCCCCTTGATGAGGAAAAGCTGATGGAGCTTGCGCTCGAATCAGGCGCTGAGGATTTCTCGGCTGAGGACGGGGATTACTATGAAATCATCACCGCGCCGTCCGATCTTACTACAGTTCAGGAGAGCATCACCTCCGCCAATATTAAGCTTGAGAGCGCCGATCTTTCCAAAATTCCCTCAAACTATGTCGATCTGGATAACGAGGATGATATCAAGTATATGACACTTTTGCTCGATAAGCTTGAGGAGGACGACGACGTCCAGCAGGTCTATCATAACTGGAACGGCCCCGCCGAGTAATGTTATTTTACGCTCATCAATATTTCAAAGACCCGGGATTACGTAACCCCCGGGTCATGTTTTTTATTTTTGAAGTTAGTTTTCAGACTGCGTTTCATACCTTAAAATTATAAACGGTAAAAATATCATTGACAACCGGGCGCCTTTGTAGTATAATAATAATATGAAGCCTTTTAATCAGGGGAGGCAGTCCATCACGTCACAAGCCAGCGGAAGTACGTGTCATATGCTGACCCACCTCATGCCTCCGCAGTCGGCTCATGCGATGTAATATATTTTTCACGCTACCCTCCGCCGTATAAGCGCGGCTATATTATGCCGGTTTTAACACAGTAAATTATACTGATTATTTTAAATATTGGAGTCAGGCTTAATGCTAAACCGAATCTATTTACAGACAAAAAAAGAATACGAGAGCGATACAAAATCAATACGTTCGGAAATTTCGACGAGATCAGGTGTGGACATACCCGATTTTTCCATAAGAGAAATAATAGAGCTTAAGGGCGAAACAGACGAAAGCACACTGACCCTTTTAAAAAATGCCCTTGTTTCTCCTAACTGCGAGATCGCTTCCTCAAAGCACGCGCCGGAGTATACCACTTTTATCGCAATGCTGCGTCCGGGAAGCTCGGACGAACGCACCCGGGAAATACTCGATGTACTACGTTTAAACGGGATAAAGGATATAGCTGTGCGAATAGGTAAGGAATACTGCTTTGAAAGAAAGCTGACACAGCGTGAATACAAAACCGTTTCAGAGTATCTCCGCGATCCCTTCACTGAAATACTACCTGAGGAAGGCGACAGCCATGGAACAATACCGGCGGAAAACACAACCGCCGAAGGCTTTAACACCGCTCAGTATACCGAGCTTGCCGCGTTCAAGGATAAATACTCGCTTGAGCTGGATATCGAGGATATGATGTCCATCCAAAACTACTTTCTATCGGAAAGCCGCGAGCCTACAATAGCGGAAATAAAAATAATAGATCGTTTCTTTTCTGAAACCTTCCGTCACACGACCTATGAGACTATACTTGACAGCGTTGTATTCCGCGATCCGAACGCAAAGACCGCATGGGATAATTACCGGGCGCTCAGTAAGAAAAAAAATCCGTCGCTTTCCGACATGACCCGCGTAGCAGCTGACTGTGTTAAGCATGAAACGGACGCAAATGTTAACGACAATATCCGAGGCATAAGGCTAAAAAACGACGGAGTGGATGAGCTTTTACTGATGCTCCGGCCCGGAAGCATCTCCGCCTTGCCGACGTCCGATAATTTGGCCTCCGAAGCCAACGGACTTGCTTCCGATCTTCTTAGTATTTTCTGCCGTCTTGGCGACGCTTTTGATCTATACCGTGTTAACGAAGCCGCCGGAACAGCTACTTCTTCGTTCAGAGATGAGAAAGCGCTTACCGGATTTTCTGATCTTGCGGCAAAAACCGGTATCCCGTGCATTCGCTGCAGCCTGATTACCGGACCGACCAGCGCAGAAAGCAAGCCTGAAGCTTACGCCGCTCTCGCCACCGCGGAACTTGAAAAGCTTGCGTACATCTGTAACTCCCGCACATCTCCCGGCGACATAATATTTCTTATAGGAGCAAGGACCGGTAAAGACGGACCTTATTGCACAGCTCCGCGTGACGACCGTGATGAAAGCACCTGTGAAGGCGTTAACGGAGAATATGTTCCGGTTCCGCAACCGGGTATACTCAATTCTCTTCACCGTCTGTTTACGCGCGCGGACATCACATCGGTGATCAAGGTAATTAGTAAGGTCGGCAGCGGAGGCATAGCGTGCGCGATCGGCAAAATAACCGACGGTGTTACCGTGACAGCCGAAAAGATACCTCTTAAATACGACGGTCTGTCGGTATCTGAAATAATGCTTAGCGAAACATGCGATCGCGCGATAGTCGCGGTCAGTCCCCGGAATGCAGATAACTTCCGTAAAATATGCGAAGAGGAAACCATTGAGTGTTCCCAAATCGCCACGGTCAACGACAGCGAACGCCTTATTGTTACATTAAACGGAATAAGGATGGTCTCACTTACACGTGATTTTCTTATAAACGGAGGCACCGAGAAGCATCTGAGCGCTATAGTTGAAAAACCGATGAATTTACCCATATCCGAACCTCTTAAAATAGCGAAGGCTCCGCTAGAAAGCATAAGCGCGTTGAAAAAGCTGTTTGGAAAGGATATAAAGTATGATTTTTCCGGCGCCGTAAACTCCGTTATAGGCCTGCTTCCGCATGTGACAAACAAAATAAATCTGCGCTTTGACGAAACAACGGGAAACAGTATCGTTTTTCCGCCGTTTTCTGAAAAAAAACCGGCAGCGTCTGTGCGTTATATTACCAGAATGGGACAGAGCGTAAAATACAATGGGAAACCGCTTTGCTCAGTGATCGGGTATGGTTCATGTCCGGATGTAAGTGCTTCAGACCCATTCAAGGGAGCTTATCTCTCCGTTACTGAAGCCGTATTAAAGCTGGCGGCTTCCGGTTACGGAGATGAGCACATTGCCATGTCGCTTCAGGAATATACGCCAAAATGCTCTAACAACTCAAAACAGCTCGGGATAGCCATTGCGTCAATGCTTGGCGCGCTTGAAGCCCAGGTATCGCTCGGAATATCCTCTCTCGGGGAGAGGCTTTCGATTGGAAACGCGGAAAATGAAGCAGGTCCCACCGTCTCCGCCTTTACCGTGTGCGTCGGCAGCGCTGACTCGGCCATCACAAAGGATTTCAAAAAACCCGGACATCGAGTTATACTATTAAGACCCGAATATGACCGAACCGGGATACTTCCGACACCTGAAAGCCAGAAAAGCATTATCTCTTCCTTCACCGCTCTTTCAAAAAAAGGGCTTGTGAAGGCATCAAATACAGTCACGGGAATATGCCCGGTCCTGGCCCTGCTTGAGATGTGCAGAGTCTCCGGTATAGGCTTTGAATTTGACGACGATCGAACCCCGGATCAGCTTTTCGATTACTGCTATGGAGCTATCATAGCTGAAATAGACGGTAACGCCGATATCCCACGGGATTCACTCTGTCTCGGAAAAACGATCGATAGCTTTGAACTGATATATCACAGAGAAAGCGTTTCGCTTAACGGACTTTTTACCGAAACCGGGATCAGATCTTCAAACAGTGAACCGGATATGACAGTCACTGAAAAGCGTGATCTGCTTTATCTCCGAAAAACAGCAGACAGCTACGGCGACGTAATGCCTGTTTCCGGTAACCGTGTAAACGCGGTGATCCCCGTAAGCTATTACAGCGTATCGGCATTTAATATAAAAGCACTGTTTGAAGCGGCGGGCGCAAATACTGAGATCATACCATACGCTCCGGATTCCGTGGAACGCCTGACCGACGCTATCTGCCGTGCCGATATACTTTATCTACCGGATTGTTTGGGAAATACAGCGTTTACGAACGCGGTATTCTCGCTTCCTGATATAAGAAAAAGGCTTGATGAACTGCGCGCGCGCGGAGGTCTTATATACGGTTCGGGCAACGGCGCGGAAGCTCTTTTACACTGCGGAATGCTGGATGTGGATCAGGAGCGCCTGGGAGTCTGTAAAAACCCAATACCAGCAAGCGTCAATACTATGACCAAAATACGAGCCGTATCTGCTATGAGCCCCTTTATGAGACTTTCCTCTCCGGGTGAAATTTATGACAGCGTGATCACGGGCAAGCGGCTTAGGCTGACCGGAGACCCGGAATATATTTTCTCGCTCGCATACAAGGGAAGGATAGCCGCTCAGTACGCTGATGAAAATGTCCTTGAAAGCGTTATGGCCATAGACGCTCTATCCTCTTCCGACGGATTGGTATTTGCTCAGTTCAGCCACCCCGAACGTCTTATGTCCACCGAAAAAAATTATGATAAGCTTCCCATACTCACCTCCGCCGTACGTTATTTCAGGGTTTATAAGGACCGCGATAAAATTGTAAAGGACGATCATGCAGAACAAGCCTAAAAATAAAAAAGCCGTCTCTGGGAACAGATCCGGCATTAAAGCTCTATTCTATAGTAAAAAAGCGGGTATTGCCACGATAGCTGTGCTTTCCGCTGTAATAGTAGCGCTCATAGTTCTTTTAATACTTGACGGAACCGGGATACTCTACGGCTTTGACAAAGGCAACAATGTAAGTATTCCCTCTCCCTCATGCTCGGATACTACCGTATACAGCGAGGAGGGAGGAATATACGAATACATGATTCTTGACGACGGAAGCATTATGATAAGCGGTTGTACCGCCGACAGGAGCATAACGGCGTTAACTATCCCATCTGAAATAAACGGACTGAAGGTCACGGCTTTGGGGAACAGCAGCTTTTTTATGATGACTTGGATCTCCTCCGTTACCGTCCCGGAAGGCGTGACCTATATAGGAAGCGAAGCGTTTGCCTACTGCGGGGTATCCACAGTAAGCCTTCCCTCTTCGCTTATGTATATACAAAATAACGCGTTTTTAAGCTGTTTATATCTCAGTACAGTGTATTATTCCGGCAGTACAGAGAATTGGGATAATATTCTGATCGGTATCGGGAACACAAATCTGCAAAGAAATATTATAACCGCTGAGCTGGAATAAACCGGCTCAGCGCTCGGTCATAATATACGCAGGCAGGCTTATAGCAAATATAATAATATACACAAAAAAGGCGGGAGCGTCCGGTCACATATCTCTTTACTGAGATACGCGAAGGAGCTTTTCCGCCTTTGTTGTTTTCCGCGGCATAAACTTTATACCGCTCTTTGTACTTTTCCTGAACGCAGACAACGTGTACATACATAAACGGACTTATGTGTACCGTTAACAACCGCCTTGACCTTTCTGATATTAGGACGCCACGTTCTGCTGGTTTTTCTGTTTGAGTGCGAAACATTGTTTCCGAAAACAAGAGACTTCCCACAGAAATCACATTTTGCCATCTCTTTATCCCTCCTCTGAGCTACATTATGCGAAGTCAAAACAAAGTAACGCAATGACCCGCATCAGATATGCACAAATAATATTATATCATACTTTTTATAAAAATGCAATAGAAATCTGAAAATTTCCTCATTTTTTTCGTTTGTTGTTTTTGAGTTTGTCCGTATTATTTTCTTTATTTACCGTCGAGTCCTCCTCGGCAGACATATCTGCCTCCTGCTCGTCAATACCGGAGCCTTTATCATTTGCCGGCTTTTTTTTCGTCTTTTTAAACTCAAATTTACTTTCTTCCTTGTTCATTATACGCTTGAGGTTATCGCGATGCATATATACCACCGTGAGTCCCAGAATAAGCGTAATAATAAGCTTCAGTCCTCTGTCAAAAATAAAATCATTGTGCTGATGAAGTATAATCGGCATAACGAGCTCACAGATAACGGAGGCAAGGGATATGTATCTTGTCGCCCAGACTATCAGGACAAACAAAAGCATGCAAATAAGAAATACTACCCAATCAAGATACAGTACCACCATAGCGGTAGACGCGACACCCTTACCGCCCTTGAAACGATAGTATATCGGAGCTATATGACCAAGAACGCAGAAAAGTCCGGCTATATACGCGCCGTTTAAGCCAAGCAGGGATGTACCCACCGCCATCCCGAGCATGGTTTTAATCATATCGCCCACAAGCGTCAAAAGAGCCGGACCTCTTCCGTATGAACGCATTACATTTGTAGTTCCGGCGTTCCCGCTCCCTTTATTTCGTATATCCTCTTTATAGAAAAGCTTTGACACGATCAGCGCGGAATTTACCGAACCGAGAAGATAAGCCGAAATAATAACGGCAAGCAGCATAAGAAGCAGGAGCGGTATTCCTATCGTCTCACCGTTTTTCAGTATAAATCCTTCATACCATACGTTATCGCCGAACAGGTTGAAAACATATCTGAACATAAAAGTCTGTTATCTGCCCGTATAATCAGTCGGGTGATTCTCCTTTTTCTCGTATTATTATCCTGATCGGAGTGCCTTTAAAGCCGAAAACATCCCTTATACAATTCTCAATATATCGCTGGTAGGAAAAATGAAAAAGCCTCGAATCGTTACAGAATATAACAAAAGACGGCGGCTGCACCGCGTTTTGCGTCATATAGTAGATCTTCAGACGTCTGCCCTTATCGGACGGTGGTTGTACGCGTGTCACGGCATCCGTCAGCATATCGTTCAGGACACCGGTCGTTATTCTTTTCCTTGATTCGTTATAGACCTTTATGATCTCCTCAAAAAGCTTTTCCACCCTTTGTCCCGTAACGGCTGAGATAAACATAACGGAAGCGTAATCCATATACGCAAGCGCGCTCTTTATTTTTGCTGTGAACTCCGCCGCTGTTTTGCTGTCCTTTTCGATAAGATCCCATTTGTTTACGCATACGATAACCGCTTTCCCCGCCTCATGCGCAAGACCGGCTATATGCTCATCCTGCTCCGTTATTCCCTGAGAGCTGTCTATCATAACTATACATACGTCCGAACGCTCTACAGCGAGCTTAGCCCGCATTACGCTGTATTTTTCTATCTTGTCTTCAATTTTACTCTGTCTGCGTATCCCCGCCGTATCGATAAAGTTGAATACCCCGAAGCTGTTTTCCACTCTCGTATCCGTCGCGTCCCTCGTAGTGCCGGCGATATCAGACACGATAAGCCTGTTCTCGCCTATAATTCTGTTTATCAGTGAGGATTTACCCGCGTTAGGCTTGCCTATCACCGCCACCGCCACCGGTTTTTCCTCATTCTCATTATCGCTCTCCGGCGGAAAATAGCTTACAACCCTGTCGAGAAGATCGCCGGAGCCGGTCCCGTGAAGCGAAGACAAAGGTATCGGATCCTCTTCAAAGCCAAGTCCGTAAAACTCGTAAAAATCAAGCGGAGGCATACCTATTGAATCGATTTTATTTACACAGGGGATCACAGGCTTACCCGATTTTAGCAGCATTATGGCAATATCACGGTCGTCGGCGGTAAGCCCCGCGCGGATATCGCACATAAAAATTATCACGTCGGCAGTCGCTATCGCTATCTCCGCCTGTAAACGCATATGCTTAAGTATTACATCGTTCGTCTTAGGCTCTATACCGCCTGTATCTACAAGGAGCATATCCCTGCCGTTCCAGTTAGCCTCATAATATATTCTGTCACGGGTAACGCCCGGTACGTCTTCTACTATTGATATCCTCTTACCTGTTATTTTATTGAAAAGAGTACTCTTTCCCACATTCGGGCGCCCCACTATAGCGACTATAGGCTTCACCTGCAGCTCCTCCCTTCTTTAAAGCTTCGTCAGTTTATTACTTTGCGAAGAAAATCCTCTCCGTCCGAGTCCGCAAACTCTATTTTGATGTTAAGCGACTCCGACAGCTCCTGCGGTGTCATTCCGTCCAGAAACAGATCTCCCTCCGCTCTGAGCATAACGCGCGGCAGCAAAAGCTTTTCTCCAAGCCTTCCGCTTTGCGAGTACGGCAAAAGCTGCTCATATATGTCCTTTCCCGTAAGCAGACCCGCGACAGTTATGCTTTTACCGAAAAAATTATTAATTATTTTGTATACATTGACCGTAAGCCCCTCTGACACAGCCGTCGCCTTAACCGCAAGCTCCCGTATGAAATCATACGCGGCACAGCCTGTAGCGACAGACACGGTCCTTTTACGCGGATCAGTATTATGAATATTTTCCGCCGCTATATCAAACTCGGTTTTCATCGAAGTCAGCATCCCGACGCCGTTTTCTATCTGCGGATATCCTTCATAAAAGTCATCGTCCGGGAGCTGTATCCCGCTTTTTACGTAAAATTCGTCTCCGCAATAAAATATTCTGCTTCCATGCTCTTTTACGCACCTATCGCCGAACCGAGTCACCTGACGTATGATTTCCGCGCAATCGTCTTCGCTGAACGCTTCAAGCGGGAAAAGGTTTTCTCTGTACCGCGTCATTCCCGCAGGTACGATCGATACGCTTACGACCGAAGGATACAGCTTTTCAAGCTCTATCATACTGTATTCAAGCTCATCCCCGTCATTTATCCCCTTACAAAGCACTATCTGACAGTTCAACTCTATTCCGGAATCCGCAAGCTCCTTAAGATATTTAAGCGTCTCTCCCGCGCGTTTGTTTTTCATCATGCTTATTCTGAGACTCGGATTCATGGTATGCACCGAAACATTGACGGGGCTTATGCGCATTTTTATTATACGCTGTATATCGTAATCGCTCAGATTTGTCAGCGTTATATAGTTGCCCATCAGAAACGACAGCCTTGAATCGTCGTCCTTGAAATAAAGCGATTCTCTCATTCCCTTGGGTAATTGGTCAATAAAACAGAAAATGCACCGGTTCCGGCAGGAGTGCTTCTCATCCATAAGATAAGTCTCAAACTCCAATCCGATATCGGCGTACATTTCTTTTTGTATAGCTACATTGTAAAATACACCGTCACGCTCAAGAGACAATTCCGCTTTTCTGTCCGCCAGATAAAAGCGATAGTCGAGCACATCTCTTATCTCATTGCCGTTTACAGTGTGAAGTTTGTCCCCGGTCTTTATTCCTTTTTTTTCGGCTATCGAACCGGGAACAATTCTAAACACGGTTACCACTTCGGATAACTTCTCCCTTCGCGCGCGATCACTGAGCCGCTTTTATAAGCTCTTTTCCCTTGTACGCACCGCACTTCCTGCAAACTCTGTGTGTAAGATTATACTCACCGCACTTACACTGAACCATGCTGGGCATATCAAGCTTCCACACACTTGAACGACGTTTGTCGCGTCTCGCCTTTGAAACCTTACGCTTCGGTACTGCCATTTTTGCCACACCTCCTGTTTATACGTGCCTCTCCGTTTCCGGTATCGGCAGATACATCTTTTATATAATGAACGCTCTGCGCGGTCATTTCAAATATCGACCTCTCCGACGTACGTTATTTATCCCTCAGAGATTTAAGAATGTCCCATCTCGGATCCGTCCGTTTTACCACGCAGCCGCAATCCTTTTCGTTTTTATCGCAGCCGCACACGGGACAAAGCCCTTTGCAGTCCTCTTTGCACAGAGACCTGTATGGTAATGAAAGTAAAAGCTCCTCTGTTACCGCCCGGTCAATATTAACCGTTCCGCTATCGTCAATGAGAAGATACTCCTCATCCTCGTTTTCGGATTCAAGCTTAACGGCCAGCGGTCTGGAAAAACTTATGTTGCATGTCCCGGAAAGCTTTTTCAGACATCTTGCGCACTCTGTCTCATATTCCACGCGGCATTCGGCGTCAAGAATCATAAGACCGCCTCTGTCAGTCACAGCTCCGCTGACATATACAGGCTTGTATATCCTGTAACTGTTTTTATTATATTCTAACGGTATTTCAAAAGAAAAATCAAGCTTTGAGTTACTTCCGGAAAGCAGTGGTCTGACATCTATATCCACTCCTCGCCTTCCCTCCTTGATCGGTAAATTGATATTACACAAGACATTATTTGTTTCATTATATACTATTTTATATTATTTGTCAATATGTTTTTTTATTTTTTACAATTCACAAGCATTTTTTTAATAACATTATACTTAAATCGCTTTAAAAAGCAAGGGTTACCGCTTGAAGCGGTAACCCTCAACGTGCATGAGCGGTCCGTTATCCGAAAAGCACCGACAAACGCAAACTGCGTTAGACTGTACTTCTTTCATAACCGTTTCCCGTTTAATCCGACAAAACGCGTCAAGCGTTATTATACGCCTCGAGAACCTCATTCGTCTGAAGCTTTCCGAGCAGCCAGTTATCCGCCGCGAGAAGCTTTTCGGATTCTGTCATCGTGTCGCACGGCTTAAGTATGAACATATTTCCCGTGTACATGGGATTCATTATATATCTGTCTCCCTCCGTGCCGGTAAGATATACGGTTCCGTCACGTCCCTCTGTGTAATGAACGTTCTCAACGCCGTACTGGAAGATATTGCGAAACTCCGAATCCGTGTTGATAAGGGTAAGGATCTGAAGGCATCTTGAAAGTCTGTCAGTCGTACTGTTCACTGTGTTGCTGATGCAGAACATGGACTGGCAGAGATCAATCGGCAGCAACTCAGATACGCTTCTCACGTAAACGTCAAAAATTCCGGATTCCGAAGCAAGCTGCTCAACCGCCTTATCACCGTTTATAATAGCGATCGCGACCTGATTGCCTCCCCTTATATACTGACTGAATTCTTCATACGAGGAGAAGGTTCGCTCTATCTCCACTCCCTCAAGCTCACCGTTTTCCTGCATTACGCTAAGCTCGGCCTTAAGTCCTCTCAGCGCCGGGCAATCAACTACTTGGATCGAACCGTTGGGAAG
Source organism: uncultured Clostridia bacterium (assembly GCA_944393415.1). GTDB lineage: Bacteria > Bacillota > Clostridia > Oscillospirales > CAG-272 > SIG673. The sequence goes on from CALYAD010000028.1 coordinate 57,300, forward strand.
CTCCTGCTCAATCTGGGGCTGCGCGAGATCTGATTTATCCTCCGCCGAGAAGAGCGGATCCACGTATGTCTTGTTGAACAATATATACTCATAGCTTCCGTAAACATAGTTGTTCGGTATACCGTAATAATCAAGCACACGGTTTGTAGGATTGTTCATTGTCTGATAAGTAGCTAACTCTAAATAGCTGAGAGCCTCCGCGTATGCATTTGACTTCAGTGTGGAAAAAGTTCCGCTGTCTATAGAGCTTTTAAGCGGAGCAAGCGCCATCGCGTTATAAAGCACGTTCAGCATACCGTTATTGGCGATAGCCGGATTATAATATTCCGAATCAGGGTTAAGTGTTTCGGAATCGGCGGGCGGGTTATATACCAAAAATATATCCAGGCTCGCTCCCGTAACATCGCTCGGTATCTGGGTTGCCACCCGTACTCCATCCACCTTTGAAAAATCAACGGTCTTTATTAAATTTTTCTCTTCTTCACTGAGATTTGTATCATTCTGTCTCTGTGTCACATATGTATTCATTGCCGTCTGTGTTTTGTTGAAGAGAATTGCGGCGTACTCCCTCTCCGGGAAAAGATGCAGGTCTATCGTGGTGTTATACTTATTCACCGCGATTTCGGTCAAAGCCTCCTCCACTCTCAGGATTGCCGCCTCTGTAGTGGAGTCGTCGGTGATCCCGTATATGTGAATAGTCATAGGATCCTGTTTCGCTTCGGGGTCATCTATAAAAAAATCACCCTCGTCGCACGAAGTAAACGCGAATGTCGTTAACAGCATCACCAGACACAATGCCAATGACATTATCCTTTTTTTCATATTTTGAAAAACCCTCCTTAGTTTTATAATGGGTATGACAGTTTATACTTTATTTTACTACTTTTAAGACCGAATGTCAAGTGAAATTTTGAGAATACACGTGCGGCTTTTGACGTTTCCACTGTGATTTTTGTACTTATATTCCTCTTGTTTTGTCAGATACCAACAAAGCATTCCGAGTTTTTTTGTGCATAATGACGTTTATTTTCTATATTCTGCACAAAACCATTCGATAAAAATTAGTCAACCAGCCCATCTTAAAATTTACAATTCAGTCAAGATAATCTTTCAGCCTCTTAGACCTGCTCGGATGACGAAGCTTCCTCAGAGCCTTTGCTTCTATCTGACGGATTCGCTCGCGGGTTATATTAAATACTTTTCCCACTTCCTCAAGAGTACGCGGTCTTCCGTCCTCAAGCCCGAACCTGAGCGTAAGTACCTGTTCCTCTCTTGGTGTAAGCGTGCGAAGCACTTCTATAAGCTGTTCTCTCAGCATGCTCTGCGACGCGGCCTCGGACGGAGCCGGAGAATCGTCATCCGGAATAAAATCACCCAGATGACTGTCCTCTTCCTCGCCTATAGGAGTTTCGAGGGATACCGGATCCTGAGCTATTTTCATGATCTCCCTCACCTTTTCGGGAGACATGTTAATGGCCTTTGAGATCTCTTCCGCGGTAGGCTCCTTACCGTTTTCCTGAAGCAGCTGTCTCGAAACTCTCGATACCTTATGAATGGTCTCCACCATGTGTACCGGTATCCTTATCGTTCTCGCCTGATCCGCGATGGCGCGCGTAATAGCCTGACGTATCCACCAAGTGGCGTAGGTAGAAAACTTATATCCCTTATGATAATCGAATTTATCAACCGCTTTCATAAGACCGAGGTTGCCTTCCTGGATTAGATCGAGGAAAAACATCCCTTTTCCCACATATCTTTTAGCAATACTGACTACCAAACGAAGATTCGCTTCCACAAGCCGCTGCTTCGCCTTTTCATCTCCGTGCGCCATCTTTTCCGCAAGCTCCAGCTCATCGTCGAGCCTGAGAAGCGGAACACGACCGATCTCCTTAAGATACATCCTGACCGGATCGTCGATAATAAGTCCCTCCTGAAGCAGCGCCTGCTCCATATCCTCCGGGGAATCGAACTGCTCAAGCTCATTCTCTATGTCCTTGAGATCAGCAACGTCCATGAAACCGGTGACCTCTACGCCATTGCTTTCAAGCGTTTCGTATATTTTTTCTATCTGATCGATGTCAAACTCTTCGTCCTCTATCGCCTCAAGTATCTCGCTCTGAGAAAGAGCCCCCTTGGCTTTACCCTTTTCTATAAGCTCCTGAATGTCAAATTTTTTATCGCTCATCTGCTGTTCCTTTCAAACCGGTATCTTTTCAATTCTTTTATTTTATGAATTATTGCCTTTATTTATTCTTTTTCCTTTTTTGCACTTTGTCCCGCCAGCTTTGCCGATATAAGCTTCTCTATATCCTTCTCCTCCTCCGCGTGCAGCGAACGCAGAGCGGTGATATTATCATAAAAGACCTCGTCTGAAGCCGAATCAAGCCCCTCGCGCTTAAGCTGCATTTCATATATCCTGCTCATTTCCTCACAGCTGAATTCCGCTCCGAGCGCTCCGACATCCGTCGTTCCCTCCGAATACAGTTTCTTCAGCGCCGTGAAAACACGACGGTTAAACGTCGTTATAAAATCCTCATCCTTAAGCGGCGGATCGCTTCCGAGAGTCTGAGAGAGGCGTTCGGGATGAAGCATCATGATACCAAGCAGCGCCTCCTCAGCCGCTGCCGCCCTTGGGTTTGCCGCGTGCTCCGGATTTATTCTGTCACCTATCCCCAGGGCCTTGTTCCTCAGTCTTTTTTCAAAATTTCCGCTTTCCGCGGTATTGCGTTTCCTGACCTGTTTTTTTATCTCGCTTTCAAGACTCTCCTTTGAAAGTCCGAGTGCCGCCGCCGTCTTCTCGGTATAAAGCTCTCTTTCGACAGCCGAGTAGATGCCGCCTATCTGCTCGCAAAGCTCTGAAGCGGCTCGTATTTTCCCGCTATCAGTATTAATATCGTATTTAGTCAGAACGTTTCTCAGCATAAAATCAAACTTTGTTTCACTTTCCGATAGAAGTCGCCGAAAAGCGTCCTGCCCAAAGGTCTTTATGTACTCATCCGGGTCCTTTGCGTCCTTTATCCTGAGTATCCTCACCTCAAGACCCGCGTCGCCGAGAAGTCTCGACGCCCTGTCCGCCGCCGCGCGTCCTGCCCCGTCGTTATCATACGCTATTACCACTTTTTCGGTATAACGCTTCATCAGACGCGCCTGCTCCTGCGTCAGCGATGTGCCGAGCGTCGCCACGGCGTTTCTGAATCCCGCCGCATGCATCGAGATGACATCCATATATCCTTCGCAGAGTATAAGCTCCTTCTGACACTCCGTACGCGCGAAGTTCAGCGCAAACAGGTTTCTGCCTTTATTGAAAGCCGGTGTCTCCGGCGTGTTCAGATATTTCGGGTTCGAATTATCCATTACCCGTCCTCCGAAGCCTATAACCTGTCCCGCCGTGTCTATTATGGGAAACATCACTCTGTTTCTGAAATACGGGAACATTCCCCTATCGCTTTTCCCGAGCAGCATCGCCCCATGCATTTCTTCCTCGGTATATCCGAGTTTTTTCAGATGATCCGCTACCTCATAGCCGCGTTTTCCGGAATACCCAAGACCGAACCTGTTCACGGTTTCCCGTCTCAGCCCTCTTTTTATCAGATAAGCCTTAGCCTCATCTGATGAAAGCAGCAGCGTTCTGAAAAAACGGGCGGCCTCCCTGTTCAATTCAAGTATGCGGCTTTTTCGTATCCCGTAATTCCCGTTTTCGTTATCCTCAGGTATTTTTACACCGCAGCGCGCGGCAAGAAATCTCAGCGCCTCAGGGTAATCAAGATTCTCTATACGCCGCACGAACGTCACCACGTCTCCCGCCGCAGCGCATCCGAAGCAGTAAAAGCTCTGAGTACCGGTAAACACCGTAAAGGACGGCGTTTTTTCACTGTGGAAAGGACATAGTCCCTGCATATGGGAGCCGGACCGCTTAAGAGTAACATAAGCTGATATCACGTCGGCTATATCGTTTTTTGCCTTGATCTCCTCGATTATGTTGTCAGGTATCAATTTTAGTCCGCCCTCCTTCCTTATGATCATAACGAAGGAAGCAGCTTATTCCCCTCGTTCCACATTTTCGGTAAAAATATCTGTCTGTACAACGTCACCGCGTAACGATCCGTCATACCCGCAATATAATCGCACACGACTCTCGCCGTCTCCTCGGTGTCCAGCCATTTTTTCTGTTCGTCCGGCATTTTATCGGGATGCTCAAGAAAGAAAACGTACAGCCTGCCAAGAAGCTCCTCCGCCTTTCCTTCCTCTCCCTTCGCTACCGGGTTTGTATAAACGCTCTCAAACAAAAACTCCCTGAGCCTGCTCATCGCCTGCCATATACTGTCCTCCATACAGATATCCGGAGTGTCCGCGCTTGCGCGTATGACGCTCCGCGTCATGGTATCTATACGGCTGCCATGGGAAGAACCGAGTATCCTTCTGAGCTCCTTCGGGATATCCTCCTCGGACAATATACCGGCCCGGCAGGCATCGTCTATATCATGGTTTATGTAAGCTATACGGTCGGCAAAAAACACTATCCGTCCCTCCGGAGTCGAAGCCTTTTCTCCGCCTCCGGTATGGTGAAGTATACCGTCTCTTACTTCCGCCGTCAGATTTAACCCCTTACCGCCGTTTTCCAGCTTTTCCACTACTCTCAGACTCTGCTCGTTATGCTTGAAATCAGGACTGTATACACGACGCAGCAGCCTTTCCCCCGCGTGACCAAACGGAGTATGCCCGAGGTCATGACCGAGCGCCGCCGCCTCCGTCAGATCCTCATTTAGCCTGAGGGCCCTCGAAATCGTTCTCGCTATCTGTGTGACTTCAAGAGTATGCGTAAGCCTGGTTCTGTAATGATCCGCCTCCGGTGAAAGAAAAACCTGCGTTTTATGCATCAGACGTCTGAAGGCTTTACAATGGAGTATTCTGTCACGGTCCCGCTGAAATTCGGTTCTGATATCACAGGAGCGTATAGGATAGGAACGACCGGCGGTATCCGCGCTTTTGGTCGCAAACGGAGACAGCCACTCATTTTCCCGCTTTTCAAGCATTTCTCGTACGGTTTCCATTGTTATGACCATTCCTTTCTGTGCGTTTTGAATTTGGTGAATACGCGCCGCAGACGACTTTAAGCACAAAAGATCTTAAATGCATCCTGCTCTCATATATATGCTCCTTCTACATATTAATATACGCAAAAAAGTCCGCAAATCCTTTTTTAGCGCGGACTTTTTATTAAACAGCGGCTCTGAAAGCGCCAAGCGGATTTTATCAGAAAAGCTTTTCTGATAAAAAATACGTATTTGGATCTGAGCAGACGGCTTTGTCACGCCGCCGTCTCCGACTTTTTCATACTTCCGAGGAGCTGAAAAAAAGCACCGCGGGTCTCTGAATTTTATTCCCGATAAAATTTTTCTGAAGTTTTATTGTAAGAAGCGAGGTTTATCGCGTCAAAACGCAGACGCTTTCACGCATAATTTTTTTGCGGAGCAAAACACGAAAATTTTTTATACCTGTTTGCGCCGCCTGAAGAATTGTGGAAAACAATAATGCACTCCTGAAAGAATTTTTTACGCTGAATATCGGGTGCCCGTCATTTCAACGCTTACTCTCGCTCCGCATAGTTCGTTTATTTTATCGCACAAATACCGGTAGCTTTCCTCCTTTACCGCCCAGAAAAGAGTTACCTTATCAGAAAATTCCGAGCCGTCCTCCTTAACCGCGAGCTGTTCCCGCAGCGGTATAAGGCGCTGATAGTCCGAATACGAGCATACTATCCTGAATTCCGTATATTGAGAGTATGTAACAACCCGAGCCGCTTTAACGGCGTCGCGGGCCGCCGCGCCGTACGCTCTGACAAGACCGCCGGCACCGAGCAGTATCCCGCCGAAATAACGTGTTACCACTATCGCCGCGTCTGTAAATCCGCCTTTTTGTATCACGCTGAGTATCGGTATTCCCGCCGTCCCCTGCGGTTCTCCGTCGTCGCTGTAACGCGCCGTTCCGTCAGAAAGCATGTACGCGTAGGTATTGTGTGTCGCGTCTCCGTATTTCCCGCGTATGGCGGAAACAAACGCCATTGCCTCTTCAACGCTCTTTACCGGACCGGCATTCCCGATAAATACCGACCTTTTCTCTGTAAACGTCGTCTCGGCCGCCTCTGAAAGGGTAATATATTCCATTCTCCCTGTCCTCCGTTACGTACATTTTAGACTGTTATCTTTAAGAAACGATCTCGTCTATTCTTAAAAGCAGCTCGGGTATCCCCTGTCCCGTCAGCGAAGATATGCGAAAAACATCGCCGGGCTCGGAGCTTAGGGCCGCCTTGAACGCCGCCTCCTCAACATTCTCAGATACGTCGCATTTATTTAAAACGTACAGCACCTTTTTCCCATCCGCTCCGAGCTGTGAAAGCAGCTCCCGTGTCACCTCAGCATGACTCAGACATTCGCTGTCGGATGCGTCTGTAAGCATTAAAATAATATCGGCGTATCTGACTTCATCAAGCGTTGAGGCGAACGCTTTAATTAAATGGTGAGGGAGATTGCGTATAAATCCTACCGTATCCGTAAGCAGCGCTGTTTTCCCGGACGGCAGACGAAGGCGTCTTGTTGTCGGGTCAAGAGTTGCGAATAATTTGTCCTCCGCAAGTATTCCCGCACCGGTCAGATAATTCATCAGTGTCGATTTTCCCGCGTTTGTATATCCCGCTATAGTTATACGCTTAAGACCGCTTTTATCGCGCTGGGCGCGCTGTGTGCGTCGATTCTTGGCCATTTCCTCTATCTGCGCTTCGAGCGAGGCTATGCGTCTTTTGATGTATCTTCGGTCAGTCTCCAGCTTACTCTCGCCGGGACCTCTCGCCGCTATACTCGCGCTTCCTCCCTGACGCGAAAGCTCTCTTCCCTTTCCTATAAGTCTTGGTACCGTGTACTTAAGCTGGGCCAGCTCTACCTGCAGCTTACCTTCCCCGCTTGCCGCATGCAGCGCGAAAATATCAAGAATAAGCATGCTTCGGTCGATCACCCGTATATCGTTTCCGAGAATATCCTCAAGATTTTTTATCTGTGATGGGGAAAGCTCACAGTCAAAAACAACCAAGGTGATCTCAGCGTTAAGACAAAGCTCCCGCAGCTCCCTGACCTTGCCGGAACCTATATATGTCGCCGGATCGGGCCTATCCTTAGACTGTATAACACGCGCGGCAACCTCCCCTCCCGCAGTCTCGGTCAGTCTCCATAACTCGTCAAGCGACGCCATCGCGGAACGCTCGTCCTTATCTGTCATCAGTTTTACAAGCGCCACTCTCTCAGGAGAATCTCCGTTAAAATATGAATCTGTTTTATTCTTTGCCATTTTTAATATTCCCGACCCTCCAAAATCTCTTTTAAAATACGCCTAACTGTCTTTACCGTACATTTCCGCAAAACGGAGAACAACGCTGATATATTTTTTAGCCGTCGATTCGGCAAAAGCCGGATAATCCTCGACCGAGTTTTCGTTTGCCGAATCCGAAATAGCCCTCAGTACCGCGAAAGGTTTTTTGTTTACATAACACACCTGACCGATAGCGGCGCCCTCCATTTCTGTCGCTATTGCGGAAAAATCTTTGATTATACAGTTCTTTTTCTCGCTGGTCGCGACAAACTGATCTCCCGTGGCGATCGTACCGCGCAGCAGAGGCATTCCCTCCGAGCTGACGCATTCAGCCAGCATATCTGTTAGCTTTTGGTCGGCATCTATGTAAATTATGTCTAGTCCGGGGATAAGCCCTTTAGGATCTCCGAGCGCCGATGGGTCCATATCGTGCTGAACCACATTATTCGCCACCGCTATATCCCCTATCTTCAGTTCAGGGCTGAGTCCTCCGGCAACTCCGGTGTTTATGACAGCGTCCGGGTTAAACTCGAGTATCATGCTCTGTGCGCATATAGCCGCAAACACCTTCCCTATCCCGCATACGGCAGTCACGACTTCACAAGCTCCAAGCTTGCCTGACACAAAGCTTATCCCGCTTATCACCTTTTCACGCTTTTCGGTCATGAGAGAACGTATGCCCTCTATCTCGATATCCATCGCTCCTATTATTCCCAACATAATTACATTAAATCCTTTCTCAGCGGATCCTATCCATTTTAGTGCTTATTTTAATAACAGTATAACGAAATAAAATTATAATAAAAAGCGCCGCTATAATGAACGGCGCTTTGGTGCTCCATCGGAGAGTCGAACTCCGGACACCATGATTAAAAGTCATGTGCTCTACCTACTGAGCTAATGGGGCGCATCTGTACAGAGTACCTCATTATAATACCACAAAGCGCGCGATTTGTCAAGAGATTTTTTAATATTTTTAATATAATTTTTATTTTTTTCAAACCGCGCGCTGAGTTATGGCATTTTTACTCAGTTTTTTTCTCCGCCTCCAAGGCGGAAAAAATGGCTTTCGCAAGCTGATCCGCACACGAGGTGCCCTTAATACCGCACTGATTTCCGCAAAGCAGCTCCGCTATTTCCCGCGCCTCCTTGCCGTCCACAAGCTTCGAGACCGCCTTGAGGTTACCGTTGCAGCCACCCTCAAATTTCACATTACTTATAATGCCGTTATCGATATCAAAGGAAATCCTGCGCGAACAGACCCCTTTTGGAGTATAATCAAATCTCATATAAATCTCCCATGCCGCCGCAGGCGGCCAAAAAACCGTTTAAATCGTTTTTATAGATATGAAAAATTTCCGTGTTTTGCCCGGCGGCTCGCTCAGAAACCCTTTTTTCAAAAAGGGTTTCTGAAACTTCCCAAAAACTTTTCATAAAATAGTTTGAGACAAAACCCGGCTCCGAGTTTTAGCCGGACATGAAAAATTTTCGTTTACATAAGACCCTTTAATGTCTTTTATTACTTAAGCATACCGAGCAGTATGCCTTCCGCTTCCTCCATGGCTTTCGGTACGTTTTCCGCGAGCTTTCCCCCGCTTTGCGCGCTGTCCGGACGTCCGCCGCCTCCTCCGCCGCATAAAGCCGAGATCTGCTTAAGCAGATTTCCGGCATGAGCGCCGCGGGCAACCGCCTCCTTTCCGCAGGAGCATACAAAGTTTATCTTTCCTTCGTTTAATACGGCGATCACGGTCACCGCCGACGGGTCAGAAGCCTTGATCTCGTCTGTCAGCATTCTCGCGGTATTTATATCCGTTCCGTCGCTCCAGCACGCTCTCATCAGTTTTAAACCGCCTGCATTCTTCGCGCTCTCTCTGACCGATGACAGCATCATAGCCGCAAGTCTGCCGTTACACCTGTCGATTTCCTTCTGCGCGTTTTTAAGCTCAGCCATTACTCCGGTGGCTCTCTTCACTATATCCGCCGGATTGTTCGCCTTCAGCTCCTTTGCCGCCTCGTTTATCATGTCGTCCCGGTCTTTTAAAAGCCTGAGAACTCCGCGTCCCGTGGTTGCCTCTATCCTTCTTACTCCCGCGGCGACCGAGCTTTCGGATATTATTTTGAAAAGCCCCGCCTTCGCGGAATTGTCTATATGCGTACCCCCGCAAAGCTCTGACGAAAAATTTCCTACCCTGACTACACGGACAATGCTTCCGTATTTCTCACCAAAAAGCGCCATAGCGCCCGTGGCTCTCGCGTCCTCTATCGACATTTCAGAGGTAGTCACATCCTCACCGAGAAGAATATGAACGTTTACGAGCTGTTCAACCGCTTCCAGCTCTTTTTCAGTCAGGGCCGCGTAATGCTTGAAATCAAAGCGAAGGCGCTCATTATCAACATAGGACCCCGCCTGCTCCACATGATTTCCGAGTATCTCGCGAAGCGCCGCCTGCAGTATATGACATGCGGTATGGTTACGCTTTATCGCATCGCGCCTGAAAGAGTCTATCTCCATGCGCACCTTATCCCCTACCTGAATATCGCCGTTTGCCATTGTACAAAGATGCACATAGACTCCGTCTGTTTTCTGTGTATCCGTTACGGTTACGAGCGAATCATGGTCATATACCGTTCCTATATCGCCGACCTGTCCCCCGCTTTCCCCGTAAAACACCGTCTTATCGGTGATAAGGGAAAACTCTCCTTCAGTCACTCTTTCTACCTGTATATCGTCGGTTATTATTCCTATCACCGTCGCTTCACAGACATCTTTCGTATATCCGAGGAACTCAGTTTTAGGAAAAACGGTAAGCAGACTTTTTGAAGCCTCCGACCATCCTGAGATGTTGGCTCTGGATTCTCTCGCCCTGTTTTTCTGAACCGCCATCAATCTTTTGAAAGCCTCTTCATCTATCCCAAGTGATTTTTCCAGAGCTATCTCTCGTGTAAGATCTATAGGGAACCCAAAGGTATCGTATAATCTGAATACCTCGCCCCCGTCAATAAATGTTTTCCCCTCGGCAAGCGCCTTTTTTATCAGATTTGAAAGAATTGCGTACCCGGCGTCTACAGTCGCGGCAAAGCGCTCCTCCTCTATAGAAATGATTTTTTTAATGTAATCGAGCTTTTCCGTCAGCTCGGGATATTCGCTGTAATTTTCCCGTGCCACTACGTCGGTAAGCCGGGAGAGAAAGAGACCATCGATACCGAGCATCCTGCCGTGCATAGCCGCGCGACGAAGCAGACGGCGCAGGACATATCCTCTCCCCTCATTTGACGGTACGACACCGTCGCAGACCATAAACACAGTCGAACGTATATGGTCGGTTATCACTCTCAGCGAGATATCGGATTTATGATCGTCTCCGTAGCCTACCCCCGCCCTTTCGCTGACCGCAAGCATAATGTTCCGAACAGTATCGACCTCAAAAAGATTATTTACCCCCTGCATTATGCAGGCAAGACGCTCAAGCCCCATGCCGGTGTCAATATTCGGCTTGGCAAGCCTTGTGTAGTTATTGTTGCCGTCGTTATCGAACTGAGTGAAGACAAGATTCCAGAACTCCATAAACCTGTCGCAATCGCAGCCCGGTTTACAGTCGGGAGAGCCGCAGCCGAATTCCGGTCCGCGGTCAAAATATATCTCCGAGCAGGGTCCGCAGGGTCCTGAGCCGTGTTCCCAGAAGTTGTCCTCCTTGCCGAGACGCACTATGCGCTCTGCCGGGATCCCTATTTTTTTATTCCATATATCATATGCCTCGTCGTCCTCCAAATAAACCGTTACCCACAGCTTATCCTTCGGCATCCCCAGCCATTTATCCTCGGTAATGAACTCCCACGCCCAGCTTATCGCCTCGTTTTTGAAATAATCCCCGAAAGAAAAATTTCCGAGCATCTCAAAATACGTGCCGTGCCGTGCCGTGATCCCGACCCTGTCTATGTCCGGAGTACGGATACACTTCTGACAGGTAGTCATACGTCTTCTCGGCGGCTCCGCCTCTCCGGTAAAATATTTTTTAAGCGGCGTCATCCCCGCGTTTATCAAAAGTACTGATTTATCGTTTACCGGGACAAGCGGATAGCTTTTATGCCTCAAATGTCCCTTGGATTCAAAAAAAGTCAGAAATTTTTCACGTATTTCGTTTAGTCCTGTCCATTCCATTTTGTGTTTATCCTTTCATTGCGACAACAAAATATCCTTAAAAAACCGTTTTCTGTGATTATAACACCGCTTTGAAAAAATGTCAAGTCTGATAAAAAATTTAAATCGTTACTCCGCGCTTTTTGTCTGATATTACGCGATCGTAGTTTTGAGCGCCCGATTTTATTGATTGTTTTCTATTTCCGTCAGCATATCCACACGCGTTTTATGTCTTCCTCCCATAAAATCCGTGGATAGAAATATCCGTGTTATTTCCTTGGCAAGTCCGGCTCCCGTTACAAGAGCGCCTATACAAAGTACGTTTGAATCATTATGGAGTCTTGTGTACTTTGCGCTGTAGCAGTCACCGCACAGCGCCGCCCGTATACCCTTAAATTTATTGGCGGCAATACTCATACCTATCCCGGTTGAGCAAATCAGTATTCCCCGGTCCGCCTCTCCTCCAAGCACACTGCGGCAGACCTTTTCCGCATATACCGGGTAATGCACGGACTCCTTTGAGTATGTACCTGCGTCGGTTACCTCAACCCCCAAATCGCGAAGAAGCCCTTTCAGTTCCTCCTTAAGCTCATAGCCGCCATGATCGCAGCCTATAGTTACCTTCATTTTATTTCCCACCCTTTCTCTGAGAATTATACGGTTAACAAGCCGTTTATCGGTGTGTGGATCAGAATTTATATTATGAAAATTTATCGCTGCTCCCTTTCCAGTCTGTCCCTCTCCGCCTGTGAGGCGCGGAGATAAACCGGGGAAAGCGCTTCCGGGGTGAATTCCTGTCTCTCCTTTTCGGTAGCCGACCAATATTTTCTGTAACCGAGAACGGCGGCGTTAAAAGCGTTGTGACGCCTCAGGTAATCCGGTATCTCCGGACAGTCAAGTGAGGAAAGCGCCCTTTTCGCGATTCCGCATCCGTCTCCTGTCAAAAATATCTTATCCGTCCTGTTTTTGAGTTCATCGTACAGCTCATCCGCGCTTATCACCCTGTCGGGTGTCCGTCTGATAAGCTTACCGTATCCGTCCGCCTCAAAAATCGCGTTATAAAGCTGTCCGCGGCGCGCGTCCATTACCGGACATATTATACCCTCTCCGACAAAAACGTTCATCGCAAGAGAATGAAGCGATGAAACCCCGACGCAGGGTTTATTATCAGTATACGCAAGCCCCTTTACCGTAGCGGCACAAATACGAACGCCGGTAAAGGAACCCGGTCCGTTCACGCAAACATACATATCTACATCCTCAGGTCTGAGTCCCGTGCTTTTCAGCAAGGTATCGGCTATAGGGAGAAGTGTTACGCTGTGAGTATTCGGCGAATCGGTTATTGTAAGAGCTATCAGCTTTTCGTTCTCCGTCAACGCTACCGCGGCTGTCTTTGCCGTGGTATCAAAGGCCATAATCTTCAAAACGATCAGCCCTCCTCTCATTCAATTTATATATTTCCCGATATAAGAGCTATGTATCCGCAAATCCGGGCGGCGGATCGGTTATCGTTATCTTACGCCCGCCCTCTTCGGTTTTTTCTATAGACACTCTGACACACTCCTCCGGCAACGCATACGGAATATTTTCACTCCATTCTACCGCGATAACACATCCGGGAATTTCCGTAAGATCATAATAGCCGGTTGAATAAAGATCGTCGTCGTCCTTTATACGGTACGCGTCGATATGGTACATAACGGTACGACCGTCCCTTGAGTACTCGTTAATTATCGAGTATGTAGGACTGCACACGCGGGCGTCAGGGCAAATGATTTTACCCATACCGCGGATAAACGAGGTTTTTCCGGCTCCGAGCTCTCCGTAAAACGCCACAAGTCCGCCGTCCCTCATCGAACGCGCGAGTCTTTGCCCCAGCTTTTCGGTATCTTCGCATGAGCTTGTAGTAAATATAAGCTTTTTTTCCATAGAAGCGTCCTTCCATGCACCCATATATCTAAATTATATATATTATAGCATAAAACAGTATAAAAGAAAAGGGCTTTTCAAAAAAATATTCTCTATTGTTAAAAATTTATAAAAAATTACAATTAAGCCCTTTACAAAGACTTAAAAAAGTGATATAATAACAACGTTTGATGATAGCCTTTCAGGTTTAATTCATATCTGCCCGTAGCTCAGTGGATAGAGCACAAGCCTCCGACGCTTGGTGTCAGCGGTTCAAATCCGCTTGGGCAGGCCAAGAAGACTTTAAGGGGGAGTTTTAAGCTCCCCCTTATGATTTTTTAATTAAGAAAACCTTTTTGAAAAAAGGTTTTCTTAACAACTTTCCAAAAACTTTTCTATAAGATGTTTCTTCCCTTTAGAGAAGTTTTGGGGAGGTTTCAGGAACACTTTTTTCAAAAAGGGGTCCTAAGAAGAAAAGAGCATTATTTTCTTTTCTTTGGCTTAGCCCAGCCTTTTCCGTAAGAAAAAGGCTTTTTTTCGTCGCTTTCGTTTTTTATCCTTTTTACTTTGGCAGCCGAAACGCTTCGACCGTTCATTTTATTTCTTGATCCCGCATTGCTTTCGGGTTTAACCAGACAGCTCTTGCCGTATCCGATAAGCTCGCTTCTCCCGCATTTTATCAGAGCCTCTCGGACAAGCGAAGCGTTTTTGGGATCTCCCCACTGCAAAAGCGCCCTCTGAAGCTGTTTCTCATGATAATCGGAAGCGGTATATACCGCTTTTCCGCTGAACGGATCAATTCCGGTATAGTACATAACGGTCGAAGCCGTACCCGGAGTCGGGTAAAAATCCTGTACCTGCTCTGGGGAATATCCCCATTTTTTAAGATACAGCGCAAGCTCTATCGCGTCGTCAAGAGTACTTCCGGGATGACTTGACATAAGATAAGGCACCAGATACTGCTCCTTCCCGATCTCCTTCGTTATTCTGAAGAACTTGTCCCGGAAGGCGTTATAAACCCCGATGCTCGGCTTCCCCATCAGACTGAGCACACCGTCGCAGCAATGCTCCGGCGCTACCTTGAGCTGACCGCTGACGTTATCCTTAACGAGCTTCCGGAAAAAGCTGTCGTCATTATCGTACATAAGGTAATCAAACCTGATCCCCGAGCGAATAAAAACCTTTTTCACTTTGGGAAGAGCCTCAACTTTTCTTATCAGCTCCATATATTCCCGGTGATCGCAAACAAGGTTTTTACAAGGCTTCGGGGTCAGGCATTTAAGGTTGGCGCACACCCCTTCCCTCAGCTGCCTTTCACACGCGGGATATCTGAAGTTTGCGGTAGGTCCGCCGATATCGTGTATATACCCCTTGAAATCCGGCATCTCGGTTATTATTTCAGCTTCTTTTAATACCGACTCCTCGCTCCTTGATCTGACCGAACGTCCCTGATGAAAGGCAATAGCGCAGAAATTACACGCGCCGAAGCAACCGCGGTTATGAGTTATCGAAAACCTGACCTCGCTTATACCCGGTATCCCGCCGTAAGAATCGTACATCGGATGATACCGTCTGGTATACGGAAGCGAATAGACCCAATCCAGTTCCTCTCTTTCAAGCGGAAGCATGGGTGGATTCTGCACGAGCATTTTGTCCCCGTAATACTCTGTTACCGCTCTTCCCCTGACCGCGTCCGTTTCCCTGTACTGTGTGGCGAATGCCACCGCATATAGCCTTTTATCGGATTTCAGAGCGTCAAAATCATATCCGCCGACACTCTCAAAAAATACCTTGTCATCCCGCCCGGACAAATAAACCGTTCCTCTTACATCCCGTATTTTCTTTATCGGTACCCCTTTGTCAAGAAGCTCGGCTATCCTTATAAGTATGTTTTCCCCCATTCCGTAGGTAAGCAAATCAGCCCTTGAATCCACAAGCACGCTGCGTCTGACTCTGTTCTCCCAATAATCATAATGCGCAAATCTTCTTAAAGACGCTTCAAGTCCGCCTAATATAACGGGAACGTCGCCATAGGCCTGCCGTATCCGGTTTGTGTATACGATACACGCCCGGTCAGGGCGAAGTCCCGTTCTGCCTCCGGGAGAATAATAATCATAGCTTCGCCTGCGCTTCGCCGCCGTATAGTGTGCAACCATGGAATCAATATTTCCCGCGCTCACAAGGAAGCCGAGCCTTGGCTTACCGAATTCTTTAAACGCCTCGTAGCTTCTGTAATCCGGCTGAGAAAGTATGGCCACGCGATATCCTTTCGACTCTAACACGCGTGATATTATGGCGGTTCCGAAGCTTGGATGATCCACGTACGCGTCCCCGGAAACATAAACGAAATCCGGCCTGTCCCAGCCCCTCGCTTCCATATCCTCCCGATTGACCGGCAAAAAACCGCTATTACCCGACATCTTTTGACACCTCACCTCTTTTTGCCCGCAATTTTTGTCTTTTAAGAACACATATCTATATTCCAAAGTTTTTGTCAAAAATTGCGATACGCAATATTTATTATACCCCTTAAAATAAGTTTTTGGGAAGAAAAAACCGGGGCTGAGTATATCATTACTTATTGACTCAGCCCCATTATTCGTAAAAACAGGTCGTTTTTAAAGCTATGATCACCGCTTCACTTCAACCATTTCAAAAAATTCGAGTATGTCTCCCTCTTTAATATCGTTGAAATGCTCTATTCCGATACCGCATTCGTATCCCTGCTGCACTTCCTTTACGTCGTCCTTGAAACGGCGCAGGGACGCGATCTTATCCTCACAAAGCAGCACGGAATCTCTTAATATCCTCATTTGACAGTTTCTTGTAACCTTTCCGTCCGTTATATAGCACCCGGCAATTATTCCGACGTTTGGTACGCGTATAGCCTGACGCACCTCCGCGTGACCGAGAAGATTTTCCTTGAAGGTAGGCGCGAGCATACCCTTCATTGCAGCGGTTATCTCTTCTATACAGTCGTAAATTACCCTGTAGGTCCTTATCTCAACCTTTTGTTTTTCGGCAGAATCAAGGGCGACCTTATCCGGGCGGACGTTGAAGCCCACAATTATGGCGTTTGACGCGGACGCAAGCATAACGTCGCTTTCAACAATGCCTCCCGCCGCGGAATGAATTACGTTTACCTTTACCTCATCGTTGGAAAGCTTGAGAAGCGACGCCTTCACCGCCTCCGCGGAGCCCTGAACGTCAGCTTTAACGATTATGTTCAGCTCCTTTACGCCTTCCTTCATATTATCGAACAGCGCCTCGAGATTTACTCTGGCGTTCGCCTTGAACATCTCATCCCTTGCCCTGTCTTTACGCTGTTCGGCAAGCTCCTTAGCCATACGCTCGTTTTCCACCGCGTTGAATTCGTCTCCGGCGGAGGGCAGCTCGTTAAGTCCGTCAATTTCGACCGGAACAGACGGTCCCGCAGATTTTACATGCTTTCCGTTATCGTCCGTCATTGCCTTAACACGCCCGACGGCTGTTCCCGCTATTACCGTATCTCCGATCCTGAGCGTTCCGTTCTGAACGAGAACCGTAGCAACCGGTCCTCTTCCGCGGTCCAGCTTCGCTTCTATTACAACTCCCTTTGCGCGTCGCGACGGATTTGCCTTGTATTCCTTGACCTCCGCTATCAGCAATACTGTTTCGAGCAATTCGTCTATACCCTGCCCCGTCAGCGCCGATACGGGAACGCATATAATATCTCCTCCCCATTCCTCCGGAACGAGATCGTACTGCGTAAGCGACTGCTTGATTACGTCTGGGTTGGCGCCCTGCTTATCCATCTTGTTTATAGCTACTATAATATCTACTCCCGCCGCCTTGGCGTGATTGATAGCTTCCACTGTCTGCGGCATAATGCCGTCGTCCGCGGCTACGACGAGTATCGCTATATCCGTAGCCTTGGCTCCTCTCGCGCGCATAGATGTGAACGCCTCGTGTCCCGGAGTGTCAAGGAAGGTTATATCCTGTCCGTTCACATTTACACGGTAAGCCCCTATATGCTGAGTGATTCCTCCGGCCTCTCCCTGCGTGACCTTAGTATGGCGGATCGCGTCGAGCAGGGAGGTCTTGCCGTGGTCAACGTGCCCCATCACGCATACCACCGGCGCTCTCTTTACAAGGTTCGCCTCGGAGTCCTGTTCCTCGTCAAATAGCTTATCCTCTATCGAAACAACTACTTCCTTTGTCACCTTGGCGCCCATTTCATCGGCTATCAAATACGCGGTATCATAATCGATGGTCTGGTTGACGTTAGCCATTACTCCGAGCATAAACAGCTTCTTTATAAGGTCGGCAGACGTTATCTTGAGTCTTGAGGCAAGTTCGCCTACCGTTATCTCATCCGGGATGGAGACAGAGACCGGCAATTTCCTCGCCTTTTCCATCTGCTGTCTGCGCAGTCTTTCGGCCTCCAGCTTTTCCTTATCCTTTTCCTTGTCTCCGCGGCCGCTTTTTCTTCTGCCGTCGACAATTCTTCCTCCTCTGGTATCGCTGTAATCCTTACCCGCTTTGCTTGCCAGTGTCTCGAGCTTCTCATCATATTTGGAGAGATCAGCCGAAGTTCCTCTGGTATCTACCACTCTCGCTCTCGGATTTGTACCGTGCTCCGGACGGGAGGCGTTTATATTCACTCCTCCCTGAGGCTTGGGCCTTTGCTGCTGGTTCTGTACCTGCTTCTGCGATTTTTGCGGCTGCTGCTTCTGAGGCTTCGCCTGCTGCGTAGGAGGAGTGAAAACTCTTTCTTTCTGCGGCTTCTTTACCTCTTTGACGGCAGATGCCTGTGGCTTTACAGATTCCGTTTTACCAGCGGTCTCTTTTTTTGTCTCCGTAGTTTTGACTTCCGCCGCCTTAGGCTCCGTCGCTTTGGGTTCGGAACTCTTGGTTTCCGCCGCCGTTTTATTTACCGGTCTTTCCACAGCCTCCGGCTTCTTTTCCGCTTCCGCAGCATGCTGCTCGGAGATATTTGAGGAATTCTCATCCTTCTGCGCTTTGACCGTCTTAACCGTATCTGAGGAGACCGGTTTTTGCTCACTTTTCTTTTCCGCGGGCTCCGGCCTTACCGTTTTTTCTTCCTTTTTCACAGCGGGCTTTGCTTCAGGCTTTTCCGAAACCTCCGCCTGCTTTTTATCAGTCTGTGATTTTTGTGAGGATTTTTTCACAGTCTCTGCTTTTTCCGGTTTTTCCGGTTTTGGCTGCTTCTCCTCATCTTTCTTTTCTTCCTCTTTTTTTGCTTCCTTGGGCTTGACTGCCTTCACGGCAGTCTTTTCCTTCTCCGGTTTTACCGTAAATTCTTTTATCACGGCTTTCCCGCCGAGATAATCCTCAATGGAAATATCAGCGGTATACCTCTCCCTGATGCTCTCCATCAGAGCGTTGAACTGCTCTCCGGTGATATTGCCCGTGCTTTTTACGTCCTCATAACCGAGTGACTTTAGCTTCTCGACTATTTCCTTGCCGGATTTAAATTTCAGCTCCTTAGCCAAAGTGCTTATTTTAATAGATGTCGGCTTATTTGTAACTGCCATTAAAAAGACCATACCTTTCTTTACTCGTCGGAAAGCGGCCTTCCGCCCTCCTCCTGTCCGAAAACGACCTGTGTTCCGAAACCCCGAGCCTTAATTTCCGCGCCTTGTTTTAATTGCCTTCAATATAACCGCGTATCGCGTTGGATAAGCCCTCGTCCAGAATACCGACAACCGATATCTGTTCCCCGCCTCTTCCGGTAATACCGGCAAGCTTCTCCTTATCCGAGCCGAGAGTATAAAACGGCACCTTATAATACTCCGCGGTGTTTTTAATTCGTTTATATGTCGTTTGCGAAGCGTCCGCGCTGCAAAGCAGAAGCTTCACTCCTTTTTTCCCGCCGCGCACGGCGTCGACCGTCATTTCAGTTCCTGTCACGATCTTTCCGGCCTTCTTGGCTATTCCGATAAGACCGAGAACCTTATTTTCATTACTTAACATCTTTCAGCTTCCCGATAACTCCGCCTCGAGTCTCTCGTATACCTCGTCCGGTATCGAGATGTCCAGATTACTTTCCAAACGCTTATTTTTTCTCGCTTTTTTCAAGCATAACGCATTGTGACACAGGTACGCGCCCCTTCCGGATTTCTTACCTGTCAGATCAATCGATACGGTACCGTCCGGCGCTCGGACCACTCGGATCAGCTCCTTTTTGCTCTTCGACTCTCCGCATCCGACGCACCTGCGCTCCGGTACTTTCTTTAGTTTTTTCTCCATAGTTATGACCAATCCTTTCTTACGCCCGCTCAGCGTTTTAAACACGGTATACCCTTTTAATAAAGTACTGTCCTGTACCTGCTAATATGGGCGGAAAAGCGAAGGCTCCTTTCTGTCGCGGCGATTATATATCAGCCGGGGGAGCGTCTGTCTTGATATCTATTTTAATCCCGGTCAGCTTCGCTGCAAGGCGGGCGTTCTGACCCTCCTTGCCTATCGCGAGCGAAAGCTGGTCAGGCTTTACGTATACCTTGCAGGACCTTTCACCATCCATTACCACCTTATCAACGGAAGCTGGAGCGAGCGCGGAAGCTACGTACTCCTCAGGAGTTTCGCTGTACCGTATTATATCTATCTTTTCGCCTGAAAGCTCGTCGGTGATAACCTGCTTACGCTGATTCTGCGGTCCGACACATGTGCCGATAGGATCCACCGCCTCATCCCGGCTCATTACCGATATCTTTGTTCTTGAGCCGGCTTCTCTCGCCACGTTTTTGATTATGACCGTACCGTCAGCTATCTCCGGTATGTTCAGCTCGAAAAGTCTTTTCACCAGTCCGGAATGTGTCCTTGACAATGTCACAAAACCGCCGCGCGCCTCTTTCTTTACTTCTATCACATAGACCTTTATATGCTGTCCGACCTCAAAGGTCTCCCCGGGTATCTGCTCGGCTTTCGTTAATGTCGCAAACCCCGAGCCCATATTCAGTCTTACGTTTCCGTTTTCCGGATCGATGGAGTCAACCGTGGCGGTGACGATCTCCTCTTTCTTTTCCTCGTATTCCTTGATCATCATACCGCGCTCCGCCTCTCTTATCGCCTGTACTATCACCTGCTTTCCGGTTATAGCGCTGAGACGTCTGAATTCGTCCGGCCTAAGCTCAATCTCAACCACTCCTCCGAGTGTATTTCTTTTTGATATTTTTTTTGCGTCCTCAAGCGATATTTGGGTATCGGGATTTGTGACCTCCTCGACTATCTCGAGCACCTTGAATACCCGAAAATCGTATTTTTCTTCGTTTATAAGCACTCTGACATTTGTGTTTCCGCCCATTTCGCGCCGGTACGCGCTGATTATCGCTGCCTCCAGCTTTTCGTACATATACTGCTTAGGAATCCCCTTGGAGCTCTCGAGCATGTCAAGAGCCGCAAAAAGCTGCTTGTTCATCTGTTTTTCTAAAACCTCCGGTAAGTAATTTATTTATGCGGATTCTAAATTTATCGATCCTTCCGCGATACCTTTCACATTTCGAAATATATATTCGCTTTTGATATCAGCCTGCGCCCAAGCGTAATATCCGAGCCGTTTTTTTCCCTGACAGTCACGCAGTCCGTATCCTCGTCGTACGCGACAAGCTCGCCAACGACGCTTTTTTTACCCTCAAATGCCGAAAACAGCTTAAGCTCTACGGTTTCTCCCACGCATTTTTTAAAATGCTCCGCGGTTCTTAATTTTCTTTCCAGACCCGGAGACGACACGTCGAGATAGTAAAAAGCCTCTATCGGATCCGCCTCGTCTATCAGCGGCTCTATAGCTCTGTGAACCTTTTCGCAATCTTCGATATTTATGCCGCTGTCGCTGTCGATTGTTATTTCAAGATGCATATCCGTGCCGATTTTGGCGTATTCGACGTCCCATATACGGTATCCCATCTCGTTTATCACAGGCTCTGTCAGCTCCTTTATGAGCTGAGCCGTGTTTTTTTTCTGCGCCATTTCCGTTTTTCCTTTCGATGAAATGCGTCGTCAAAATAAACAGAAAAGAGCAGGTTATATCTTATCCTACTCTTTCTATAATATTTCATTATTCATATTATATCACACTATCGCGAAAAATGCAATAGCCGTTTACAATTTTCAGCCTTCCGTCGGATTTTTCCCCGATTCACACAAAAAACGCTGTCAATCAGCCGCCGCAAGCTGTGCAACTTAACCATGCAAAGATATCAAAGCCCTTCTATTTCGCGTACATCAAGCAGTTCTTCGCCGGATATATCGGATCCTGCCTCCGACTCCCCGCATCCTCCGGTATGTCGTCCGCACCAAGGGCAGTATGAATATTTATCCGACATAAACCTGCCGCATCCCGGACAAATAATCTTACCCGAAACTATCCTCAGCTGCTTTTCAAGCCCGGACAACAGCTCCTCCTTTGCCGCGATACGCAAACGCAGACCCTGCACCTGCTCTTTCTCTTCGGCCTTCAAAACGGTATCCGCGTACATTATACGCCCAAGGACCGCATAGAGTGAATTGATCTCTTTTCTTTTTGCCGTTATTCGATACTGAAGTTTCGCGGCGTCCATTGCCGCCGTTACCGTTTCCCTGAAATTTTCAGCGGTATCCTCACAGAAATCCTTTCCTGAAAGGAAAGCGTTTCTAAGTTTTTCCATCATGCTCACAATAACCACTCCTTGATCTTGCAAAAACGTCATTTTAAAAAACATTTATTCCGGCGCGAAGTCAGATATTTGTATTGGTAAGACCCTTTATCTGTCTTATATCATATCTGTCCGCCACCTCGGTATTCACGGTCACCTCGATATCCGAATAGAACTCTTCCTCTTTTGCGTCGGCAACATACAATTCAAAATCATTCATAACGGCAAGCTCGGTCTCGGTAAGCTCTCCGAAGTCCTTAAGATCATATCTTTTCACGATAAATACCGCGTGCTCCTCCTCATACCTGCCGTAAGAGCCTATTTCCAGTCCCTGAACAAGCTTTATAAATCCGGTACCGTAGTTTACATAATCATTGGCCGACACGTTCACGCCGTCCGGTAAATACTCATAAGTATCAAGTATCTCCTCCGAATATTCCTCACGCAGCTCCTTGAAGTCTCCGCCCTCGTCAAGCTTTTTTACAAGCTCTTCTATTTTTTCCTGCTGCTCCCGCTGCTCCTCCTCTGAAAGCTCGTCGAAAATGTACGATCCGGTAATGTCAGTAATAAATCCCCCGTCCTCTCCTCTGCGGGGCTTGGCGTCGGTATAGATATATATCCACTCCACACAGTAATAATTATTGAGATAATACTCCTCGCGCTCGGTATCCGTTACCTGGTATATACCGCCCTCCCCGAAGAGATACTCATTTACCGCGTCAAGCTTTGCCTGAGCGTAATATATGGTTTCAAGCGTTTTTATATTCAGTCCGTATTCGGCGAGCACGTTATTGAAATCCGAACGCGTTCCGTACGCTTCGGTCAGTACGTCTATCTGCTCATCAATTCCATTCCTTACGCTTTCGGAAAACACAAGTGAATAGTCGTCGAAAAGCTTCATCGCCACAAGTACTCTTTTGGCGTAATCATTTATATAGCTCACAACAAACTGCTCGTAGTTCACTCCTTCACTTACCTCAGTGTTCCAGAAGGCCTCCGTGTCATTTGAATTGTTATAAGCGTAAAGAAACAGAGTTTTATATCTCGACATCCAGTATGAATACATCGCCTCGGTTATTTTATATCCCTCATATTCCATCACCGTGTCTCCCTTAATTACCCCGCAGCCCGGAAGCGAGCCCGCAAGAATAACGGCGACCAGCAGTATACAGACGACCGATCTGATCTTAGCTTTCAATCTGTAAACCATCCTTTCTTTTTCCGACAGTACTAAGGTAATTATACCAATTATTTTAAACCCTGTCTACAGTTTTTTGCCCGGTTATTTGTATATATTTCTTTAACAATGACAAAGCCTCCTCTATCCGGTCCGAGCTTGGATCGATCTTAAGCCTTGCGTACGGCGGCGCTCCCGCCGATATTGTCAGCTTGCTTTTATACTCCGAAAGCAGGACCTGCCATTTTTCAAACTCAAACTGTCCTATATAGAACATAAGACCTCCGTTTGAGTATTCTATTTTATCAAAGCCCGCGACTCCGCCCATTTCCCGTATCAACGAAATACGCAAAAGCGCTTCCGCCTGCTTTGGCGGCGTACCGTAACGGTCGGTCAGCTCGTCGTAAACATCCCGAAGGTCTTCCTCGTTTTCTACCGAAGCTATCTTTTTATATACGTCGATTCTCTGCGACACGCTTCTTATATACTTTTCGGGAATAAAAGCGTCCGTTCCCATGCTGACGGCACACTCTTTCTTCTGCTTGACCTTCTCTCCCTTTTCCTCCAGCACCGCCTCGCTTAACAGCTTCATATAAAGATCATACCCGACCGACTCGATCTGACCATGCTGCTGTGAACCGAGAAGATTGCCGGCTCCCCGTATTTCCATATCTCTCATAGCCACCCTGAAGCCGGAACCGAATTCGGTAAAATCCCTTATCGCCGTAAGCCTTTTTTCCGCGACCTCGCTCAGTACCGTCCCTCGTCTGTAGGTTAGATAAGCATAGGCCCTGCGCCCGGAGCGCCCGACACGCCCCCGCAGCTGGTGAAGCTGAGAAAGTCCGTACCTCTCCGCGTCGTCTATTATCAAAGTATTTGCGTTAGGTATATCCACTCCGGATTCGATCAGTGTCGTACAAACAAGCACGTTTATCTCCCCGTCAAGCATCTGCTTCCAGATATCCGACAGCTCCTCTCTGTCCATCTGCCCGTGAGCGACGGCGACGGACGCCTCCGGAGCGTATGCCGAAATACGCGCGGCGATTTCACTGAGAGTCTCTATACGGTTATGAAGATAAAAGACCTGTCCGCCCCGCCTGAGCTCCTTCCTTACGGCCTCCGCTATGATCGCCTCGTCATATTCCAGCACAAATGTCTGCACCGGCACGCGGTTGACCGGCGGCTCCTCCAGTACCGACATATCCCTTATACCACTCATTGCCATGTTCAGTGTTCTCGGTATCGGCGTCGCGCTGAGCGTCAGTACGTCAACGTCCCTGACAAGCTGCTTCAGCTTCTCTTTCTGCGCGACTCCGAAGCGCTGCTCCTCATCTATGATCACAAGCCCGAGTTTTTTGAACTCGATATCCTTGGAAAGCAGACGGTGAGTACCTATTATTATATCGGTCTCCCCGCGCTTAAGCTTTTTTGTCGCGTCCTTAAGCTCCGAGCCTTTACGGAATCGGGAAACCATGTCGACTGTCACCGGAAATCCTCTCATTCTCGCAAGCACAGTCTGATAATGCTGCAGAGCAAGTATCGTGGTGGGAACAAGGATAGCCACCTGATATCCGCTTCTGACCGCCTTAAACGCCGCGCGCAGCGCGACTTCAGTCTTTCCGTATCCCACATCCCCGCAAAGCAGCCTTTCCATTGGAACCGGGCGTTCCATATCATCCTTTATCTCTCTCGACGCCTCAAGCTGCCCCTCGGTTTCCTCAAACTCAAACGCTCCCTCAAACTCCTGCTGCATCGCGTCGTCCTCATCGAAACTTATGCCTTCCCTGCGCATTCGCTCAGCGTACAGCGAGATAAGCTCCTTTGCCATCTCCTTGGCGGCCGCCTTAGCCCTGAGCTTGGCCTTTCCCCATTCGGAGCCGCCCAGTTTCGAAAGTTTTACAGTACCCGTCTCTGTGCCCGCGCCGACATATTTTGAAAGCATATCGAGCTGTGTGCACGGAAGATAAAGAAAACCGTCCCCGTCATAGGCTATCTTTACATAATCGTTTGTAACTTCCCCGACAGTGACCGTGGAAAGCCCCAGATAACGACCGATACCGTGGTTCTCATGTACTACATAATCCCCGATCTCAAGCTCCGCGTAAGAGCTTATCCGTTCCCTTGCGGACTTTTTGCTCTTGCGCTTCCTCGTCCCTCTGACGCCCCCGCCGGGCGAGTAAACCGACGGGAACAAGGATATGCATACATATTTTGAGAGCGTAAGCTCGAACGGCGGAAAGTTTACGCCGCTTACAATATTCGGAATCCCGGGCTTAGGCTCGGAGTTAAGAGTCGAGGCCGTATTCTCATCAAGCAGCATCCCGCTGAGGTTTCTCGCCGACACTTCGTTTTCCGCAAGTATATTTATACGGTAACCGAGCTCGATATAGTGCTCAATATCCTCCCTCAAAAGCTCGAGATTATCCCTGTACGATACCCCCTGCTTGCTTTTTATATTATACAGACCCGCCAATCTGTCAGCGTCCGAGGTAAATGTGTTACAGAAAACGGTCGCTCTGCCTCCGCAGAAATCATCAAAGTATTCCGGCCATTTTCCGTAATCGGCGTACGCTCCGAGTATAAGAGAATCTCGCAAAAGAGCCTCTTCGGATTCCTTCAGTTGAAAGGCATAGCCCTTGAGCCTGTCTTTTACCGCGTTAAGCTCTTTTATAAGCACAAGCGTGTCCTTACCGAAATAATCGAGCAGACATTCTTTTTCTTCATATATAACAGATATATATTTGTCTATAAACGCTGCCTCCTTGCCGGTCTCGACAGTCTCGTACTCTTCCCGAAGCTCCTCCAGCGCTTTTTCGCTTCCCGCCTTTTGTATCTCGGTCCCGATCACCCCGAGAAGCTTTTCGCTATCCGCCTTACTGAGTACGACCTCCCGTCCCGGGGTAAGCGACAGGCAGTCAAGCATTTTGACCGTACGCTGAGATATTATATCGAACTCCGCCAAACGGTCTATCTCATCTCCGAAAAACTCGATTCTGACAGGACTTTCATATTTCGGTGGGAAAATATCGCATATTCCGCCTCTGACCGAATATTGTCCCTCTCCCTCCACCAGATCGGCGCGACGATACCCGAGAAGCTCCAGCTTTTCCGTAAGCTCATCAAGGGATATTTCCTCCCCCGTCTTAATTGTCAGAGAAAGCTTTTTCAGTCTTTCACGAGGTATAGTATACTGCAATGCCGCGTCCGGGGTCGTAATGAAAACCTCCGCGCCGCCGTTTATAGCCTTATCAAGCACCGAAAGCCTCTCATGCTCATACGAGTGAGAGGCGCTTATTTTACTGTAACCGAAGTCCCTGTACGGAAAAACCTCCGCCTTTTTCCCAAGTTCGTTGAATATCTTCAGGATAAGGTAGGCGGACGACTCGTCCGATACTATAATAAGGGTTTTCCCGCCCCGTTTTCTGCTCCAGTCGTCTGATACCGCCGCGTAAAACGCGCATCCGGCGCCTTCGGAAAGCCCTGTCAGCATCACCGGATAAGGTTTCCGTGAATTGCTCTGAGCCAAGGCCTCACGCAAAAGCTCTTTATATTCTTTTTCCTGTCTTATAGGTTCTATAAGTGTTTCCGTCATTTTACTGACCGTACCTTTCTGATCGATCACTGTTAAAGCCTGATACCCGAGAGGAAATTCCCCGGAAAAGACTTATGGGAAACTTTCGGAAAAAAGTTCCCCATTTATCTGTTCAGAAACCCTTTTTGAAAAAAGCGTTTCTGAAACTTGCCAAAAGCTTTTTTAAAAGGAATATATAGCTTGGATTTAAGTAAGCAGGCGCCTGCCTGAACGCTGATTTGACTTAACTTTCACGCAACCCCGCCTGATAAAACCTAACACATACCTTTTTCCAAAAAAGTTTTATGAAGATAAAAATGATTTTCCATATATTATTATGGAGCGTCAAGCGCCGTTATACCGGTTCATTGCTTCGACAAGGCTTCCGGAAGCTATCGTTTCTATCGCCGCGGAGGCTCTCTTCAAAGCGTCAAAAAAACGCTCCTGCTCCTCCTTTGGGATACGTCCCAGCACCCATTCTACCAAAGGAAACCCCGCGGGCGGCTTTCCCACTCCTATCTTTATTCTCGGGAAAACATCCGTACCGAGCTGATAGATGATATTTTTTATGCCGTTATGCCCCCCGTCGGAGCCTTTTTCACGAATCCTTAGTCTGCCTACATCGAGACTGATATCGTCATAGACCGTGAGAAGTTGTTTTTCCGGGTCAAGCTTGTAAAAAGCGACTGCTTCCCGGACCGCCTCACCGGATAAATTCATAAAGGTCTGAGGCTTCATAAGCAAGACCTTTTTACCCCCGAGTACGGTCTCGGCAGTCAAAGAGCGAAATTTGAATCTGTCGATTTTCAGCTTTTTGCTTTCCTCAAGGTACTCAGCGCACATAAACCCCGCATTGTGTCGGGTACGCGAGTACTCATTTCCAGGATTTCCAAGAAAGGCTATCACCATCCCCGGCGCCCCGGTCGGAAGCTCCTGTTCCTTTTTTATGCTATTAAAAAGATCAAATATTCCAGCCATAGTGCTTCACCTTGGTTTTAACTCAGAACAGTCGCGGACCCCTCGCTTGTGTAAATTCCGCTTAAATTTAATATTACACAGATTCCACCGGAACCTGAGCGGCAAGCGGCGTCACCATTGTTTTCTCGATACGATGATCCTTTATCTGGGTCACCTTTATTGACAGAACGTCGGATTCCACTGTCACCACCGAACCGTCGTCGGGAATGGAGCCGATATAATTAAGCGTATATCCGGCAAAGGTGTCACAGTCACAGTTAAGCGTTATTCCGAGAGCCTTTTCCACCTCGTCGATCGGAGTCGAGCCGTTTATTTTCCATGTTTTTGAATCGAGCGGTTCAATATCCGGCTGCTTCATCGCCTCTGTCTCGTCAAAAATATCCCCGACTATGCATTCAAGCAGATCGGTTATCGTCACTATTCCGCTCATTCCTCCGTACTCATCAATAACCACGGCAAAAAACGAACGGTCTTTTTTCATGTTTTTGAACAAGACGTTAGCCTTAATGGATTCAGGCACGAAATAAGGAGGCTTAACCGCGCCCTTCATTACGCTCTCCCTGCTCTTATCGTCAAGCCTGAAATAATCCTTTGTATTCAGAACGCCCGTAACGTTATCTATATTCCCCTCGCAAATAGGGAAAAAGGTATGCGTGCTGCTTCTGATGGTTTTTTCCCATTCCTCCGCGCTTTCGTTTGCCCAAAGGACGGTAATGCTGGTACGGTGAGTGGCTATTTCGTCCGCGGTAGTATCGTCAAACTCAAAAACGTTGTCTATAAGCTCTTTTTCCTCGGTATTGATGGTACCTTTTTCGCTTCCCGCGTCCACCATCATTCGGATCTCGTCCTCCGTTACCTCCTCTTCCGTTTCGTTCGGATCGATACCGAGCAGTCTTAATACACCGTTGGTTGAGACTGTAAGCAGACCGACTAACGGAGCGAAGATCTTTGAAAGCGCCGACATAGTGGTTGAGAGAAAAAGCGCGACCTTTTCGGCATTTTTCATCGCGACTCTTTTCGGCACAAGCTCACCGAAAACCAATGTAAAAAATGAAAGAATCATTGTCACGATCACAACCGATACCGCGCTGAGTACCGACGGAGATATCGTGACTCCGGCGTTTATGAGCGCCTCTACTATACGCGCGGATAGATTTTCCGCCGCAAACGCCGCGCCTAAAAATCCCGAGAGCGTTATCGCGACCTGGATCGTGGCGAGGAATCTCGCCGGCTGCTGCTTCATTTTCTCCAGACGTTTAGCGCGTTTATCGCCTTTGGCTGATAAAGCCGCAAGCTTGGCGTCATTTGTTGAAATAACCGCGATCTCCGCACACGCGAAAATCGCGTTAGTTGCTATAAGTATTACCTGCAGTATCAACTGCGGAATTATGTCCATTATGTTTTCCTTTCGTTATTATCGGAGCAAGGCTCCCTTATATTTTACCGGCGTTTTGTTTTAAACCACATGTGTACGGGATTTCTGAAAGCAAAAAGGCACGACCTGCCGTTTTTCAACTTCAGGTCATGCCGCTATTCAGTTTTTCTGATACTTCGGCCGGATAAATCGCCGGTTGAATTATCCATATATTCCCTTTCACGCCGTTTTAAGCGGCAGTTATATTTGAGTTGAATTATTCCCGTTCACACGCTATATTATATCATACTTAATTCCTTCTGTCAAGCGGTATACTTGATATTTACACTTTTTTAACTATTTTATTGCTGACCGCTCGGGTTTCAATCGTCAATATGCCTAATAAAGCACTATATAATTGGTCATATCGCTGCTTTTAATGAAAATTTAAAAAAATCAGAAAAAACTATTGACAATTACAAATTATTAAATATAATTTAATTATAAAGCGTATAAATAATTACCATTTCAGTAAGATTACTGAAAAAGCCGACTTTTCGCCAGTCAAATACGGCTATGTTCAAGCAAATACACTATAGAGAGGAGGTTCTTCTTTTTCCCGGTTACAAACATAACAACATTCAACTAAAGAAAGGAAATGATCAAAGAATGAAAAAATATCTAAAATCAATTTCAGCAGCCGTACTTATCATTGTCACAATGCTTTCGCTTGCCTGCTGCGGGTCAGCTGACAGTCTTAACACGTACTACAGAAAATTTACGGAAACTCAAAACTGCACGCTTTCCGTTTGGTTCAGTTTAAACGCAAACGGTCAGTCGGTAGTGACCAGAAGCGTGGCAACCATAGACGGTCAAAAAGCAAAATTTGAAGTAACGGCCTCTGTACTTGGCCAAAGTCAATCTGTCACGACCTACATTGAGCAAAGGGGAAACGACACCTATCTGTACCAAGATGCGGGAATTTCCTGGGTAAAATCCAAAATGACAGACGAGTCCAGCGACAGCGCGCTTGATACCGCTAAAGAGCTTAAAGAGCTGTTCAACGAGGAATACTATACCTACGATACGGAAAATAAAAGATACGTCATGAACAGCGACGCTTCGGTAGACATCGCGAACGTCGGAAAATTCACGGATTCGGTCATACAAAAGCTCGACGATCAGTATAAGCTTACCGCAACAGTGGAAATCCAAGGCTTAAGCGGTACCTTTGAGATGGTGCTTAAGGATATCGGCGAAACGTCCGTCACGCTCCCGAACGCCACCGAAATTGAGGAATAATTCGTTTTTTCCGTACGAAAATTTTCCCAAAAGCTTCTCTGTAATCGGGCATATACCCTTTCAGAAAAGTTTTTGAAGGGGATCATAAGGGGGGAACTTTTTTCAAAAAGTTCCCCTTTAGCGCTATTTAACGGCGTTTTTAAGTATATCGATCAGGCTTTGTTCGGTGTTTTCCGGAGCGAACTTTACCTCGAATGCAGATCTGCCGGTAAAAAACTTATACCATACAAGCCCGGCAAGATACCTGCCGTAATCAAGACTCAGATGATATCCGTCGCGGCACAGGGAAAGTCCCCCATGCCCGTAGTCAAATTCTTTTATCTCCCTGACCTTCTGTACGGTATCTCCGGTGCCTATAATCCTCAGACCGTGTTCCGAAGCGGCACGGGAGCTTGCCTTCACTATAGCCGTGTACATTTTACCCTGATCACAGTCATATCCGGGAAAATCTCCGTGTCCGGAGTCGATTTCATAAGCCCACGTTCTGTGAAAGACCACCTCCGCCTCCGGCGCTTTGGCTTTAATAAACCCGATCAGCTCCGTAAGATACGGCTCGTAACTGTCGTATATGCCGGACAGACCGCTTACCTGCTGTACTGTAACATAATCCCATTTTCGGTCGCGGAGCGCCGCCCCTATTGAGATCATTCTCAGTGCCTGCGAGTTTTCCTGGTAAGCGTAAGCCTGCTCGCCGGTCTTTATATTACCGACATGTCTTTCGAGACTGCAGCCTCCTATGTAGCAGTTACGGACCAAAAGCCCGCTTCCCGCGCTTTCGGCGATATCCTGCAGATAGCGTGTCGCGTCCTCCGAAAAGCTGTTTCCTATTGCAAGAATATTCATTATAAATACCTAAAGCACCGAAAACGGCGGTTTAATACCCGCAGTACCTCCGCCGCTTTCAATCTTCTTTCTCCTTTTCTCCTTTGACAATAACGTACTATTTCACGAACGCCTTAAAGCACTCGTACGCGGAATAAAGATCCGCTTTTGACACCACCTCATACGGCGCATGCATTGAAATGACCGGAACTCCAAGATCAACCGTATCTATATTCAGGTTCGCTATATACGCGGCGACAGTTCCCCCGCCGCCAAGATCGACACGCCCAAGCTCCGCCGTCTGCCACTCCGCTCCGTAATCGGCAAATATTTTCCTTATATACCCAACGAACTCCGCCGAGGCGTCGCTGGTTCCTGATTTGCCGCGTGAGCCGGTATATTTTGACATACACGCGCCGCAGGAGATTATTGCGCTGTTGCGTTTTTCGTATACGTCCGGGAAATTCGGGTCAAACGCAGCGTTCACATCTGCGGAAAGACACATCGATTTCTCCCTTACCGCTATATCCGAGCATCCGAGAGCCTCCGAAACAGCTTTTATCACATCAAGAAGCACCATGCTCTGCATTCCCGTGTTCCCTATGCTGCCGGTCTCCTCCTTATCCGCAAGGATACCGAGAACGGTACGGTCTGTCTCGGTATCAAAGATCGCCCGCAGCAGCGGATACGCGCAGACTCTGTCGTCATGACCGTATGCTCCTATCAGGGCCCTGTCAAAGCCCACGTCGCGCGCGTTGAACGCCGGAACGCAGGAAAGCTCCGCGCTGATAAAATCCTCCTCTGTAATACCGTATTTTTCATTCAAAAGCTTAAGTATATTAAG
Organism: uncultured Clostridia bacterium; assembly: GCA_944393415.1. GTDB lineage: Bacteria > Bacillota > Clostridia > Oscillospirales > CAG-272 > SIG673. The sequence goes on from CALYAD010000028.1 coordinate 89,386, forward strand.
CTTGACGGAACCGTCTCCGTCGCCATCTTTGAGAGTCATGCCGCCCACGAGTATATTCAACACCTCTCCCGGTATAGCCGAGCCGAGCGGCTTAGTCGACTGCTCCTGGGCAAGATGCGGAAGCAGATCATTCACGTAAAAAACCGGATCGCCCTCGTCGTCACCTATCCTTACCCTTACCTCGCTTCCGTCGCGTTTGATTATAACCCCATGAAGCGATAAGGGCATCGCGGTCCACTGGTATTTCTTTATCCCGCCGTAATAATGCGTCTTGAAAAACGCCATTCCGCTGTCCTCATAAAGCGGCACCTGCTTGAGATCGAGTCTCGGCGAGTCTATGTGAGCCGCGACTATTCTGATTCCGTCACGGTCGATCGGATAATTTCCTATTCTGAAGACATACAGACTTTTCCCGCGATTATTATAGTAACGCTTATCTCCCGCCTTAAGCTTATCCCCGAAACGAAACTCCGTATAGCCCGCCGCCTTCGCCATCGCTTCGGCATACTCGGTGGCCTCTCTTTCGGTCTTAGAGGCGTCGAGGAAAGCCTTATAATCCTCGGAAAACGCAAATATCATCTGTTTTTTCGCCTCGTCAGCGGTATCGTATATGCTCTTTTTCTTTAATGTCAGCTTATCTGACAGCTTCTCGTTGTCGCTCATTATATCTTTTTTCCTTTCGTTTTGTAATCAATAGTATTGCCACATACGGCATATTTAAGTCAGTTTTTATATAAACGGTCTCGCGTCAAGCACGAGGCAGAGCGGTCTTTCGGTGATCACCTCTCCCGGCAGCGCGGTCTGCAGCTCCGCCAAGGCGCATACCGCTCCGAAAAGCATATGCAGATCGTTAAAACCGTCATGCCTGCGATATTCAAGGCTGTAAAGGTACTCCACATATTTTTCCCCGAAATCCCTTATAAGCGCTTTTATCTCTTCAAAGCGGTGCGCCGTCTGTCTTTTGGCACGGTTAAGGCAGTAAAGCCAGTCGATCTCCAAAAATCCCACGCCTTTCGCAAAATTATCGGGAAGTCCGTTCTGCGTATACATCTTTATGCAGCTGTCAACTACCTTCTCCGGGTATCGTAGCGGCATTTTCGCATACTCATGATTGAAAAGATAATGAAAGCCTGCCACCATATAACAATAAAGCGACGCCTGCCCCCCGACGCTGCGTTTCTCTGAGCACTGAGCCTTATCCGCAACCCCTTTTTTCCAAAAACCCGTCTCCGGGTCCGCATTATCATAAAACCACTCGAAATAGCTTTTCTGAAACTCGTACGTATCCTCGCCCGCGTTTGCCAGAGCGGAGTATACGCCCGCCCCCTGATGTGACTGCGGCCACGGATCCCCCTTCCAGTCCAGTCCGTCGAGCAGAGCGTACAGATTTTCCCTATCAAGATATTTACGCAGTCCGTTCAGAGGATATAACGGTCTTTCTCCGAACAGTCTCAGCGCCGCCGTACAGTGAGCCGTAGTATGTATAGGGTGATGCGTTTCTTCGTAAAACAGTCCGGTCTTATCATCCTGCAGAGAGGCAAGCTCTCTGATCCTCGCCTCTCTTACTTTCGGGGAGCAGTAAAAATCGTTGATAGTGTACAGGATATTCGCCGCGTCCGCGCACCCGTATTCGTTTACCCCGAGCCGTCTGTCGCCCTTATCGTTCTGCCACAGCCATCTGGCGTATTTTCCTTCCGAGTCCAGCATATGGCTCTCAACAGTATCCTTAATACGCCTGACAAGCTCTCTTAAATCCAATTTTATCATTTTGATCTCCGTACCGATTTAGAATTTCTGCGTTAAAACTTAAAGCGCAGGTCTGCGATTTTCCCCGCTTATTTACCGAATACGACCTCGTATGACCAGCCGTAATGAGCCGACAGGTCAACGGTTATCGAAGCGGTATTTCCGTTTACGGAAACAGTTATATTGTCCGATTGGGAGCTGACAGTCATTCCGTTCTCCGGAAGCGTGACATTAACGGTAACAGTGTCCGCCGTCTGCGTCGGATCGCTTACCGCTACCTTGAAGCTTTTTTTGCTTTCCTGATGGGTCATTACCGCGCACGCATCGCTCGCCTCGACACCGTTCACAGAACCCGCATTCCAGAAAATATACCCCGCGGCTCCGCTGCTGCTGTCTGACACCGCCTGTACCCCCGCATTATTGGCAAGTATCTTTATTTCCGGGCTCTCCCCGTACTTTTCCGTTTCATCAGACGTCATATTCGGAAGATACACGCACTCGTAGCTTCCGTCCTGAACGCTTCCGGTACCGTGAGATACCCAGAATCTAAGCATATTCGCGTTCCCGGATTTCAAATGGGAATTAATATCCGCGCCGGTCGGGAAATAATACCCTCCGAGACCCGTGAAGTGAAGGGTTCTCACCCTATCATGCGTGGATTCGGTGTTTTTTTTGATTATTACCTGCCGCCCGTTGATCATGACCTTATCCGTGCCTTCGTAAAGACGGTTTTCTATTACCGTTATAACCTCTGCCGGATCAGTGCAGCTTATGTCCGTTCCAAGCGTGACTATTTCGTTATCGAAAAAGAAATATGCCTTCTTCGCCGAAAGAGTCGAAGAGAAATTTTCTCCCTGCACCGCCGATGTGAACGGCGCTATCTGTATCGCCGCCGCTCCGTACTCGCCGACAGAAACTCCTCCGGCAAAATCCGAGGGATTGAAATATGTACCGCAATTGTCGGATCTCCGCATGGCCCTCGTAACCGTAGTACCCGGAAGCATATACCAGTCCACATTATCCCAGAAATCAGCCCCGAACTGCTCAAGATCATCCGAGTATATATAAAGCGTTCCGTCTCCGAGATACCATCCGCTCATGTTTTCATTGTTGATTGACTCATACTTCGCTATCCTGTTCGAGCTGAACGCGACGGCGGCTCCGTAGTTCTCGCCATGTACGACTACTCTGTCCATCTGAGGGAATATCTTTGTAACTATATAATCCTCACGTGCCTTTACGCTTCTTGACGACATCGCTTTCTGAGAATACTCGATCATATAAAGCGGTACGCTGACCGAAAAATCCTGAGAATCCTTATTACACTCGTAATAATATTTCGCGATAGAAAGAAGCCTCTCTTTATCCTCCTCCGAGGTTGTCTTATACGCCGAGGCCTTGATCAGCGCCGTGTATATGCTTCTACCGTATGAGGTCTCCCTTGAGCTTCTCGTAACCTGACGCCCCGAAACGCAGGATACCATCGCTCCTTTATAGCATACCGTTTCATATGAATCATATATCCATTGCAGCTGACGATCGGTATATTCCTGCGGAAGCTCAAACGCCGTTCCGGAGGTGAACAGAAGTATATCGGAAACATCCCCTATCATGACCATACCGTAACCCGCGGTATATGGATGCACCTGATGCTGTATGAAAGAACCGTCGGCGTAGAAGCCGTCCTTCTCATCACCGATAAGCTCTCCGCTCTTAAGAGCGTCTATGTCGGCGTAATCGAACACCTCCTTCATCTGCTCAAGCGAATACCAGAACCTGAACGCGTCATTCTGAAGCGCCGCGGATATAAGGATGGATTTTGTTATCCAGACCCGGTTTGCCGCCGTCATGTGCGGCAGATAATTCACCCGGTCGAACGCCGATAGATATTCCGCTATCTTTTCCTCTCCAAGCTCATCCTCGAGCAGCAGCAGAGTCTCCGTAAACTGCATCGGCGCTCCGATATCCCAGTCCCACCAGTTTCCGCCCCAGGGAGCTCTTGACGTGGTCCCCTCAGGAGCGGCATATTCCGTGCCGGCATATTCGCTTTTATACGCTGAGTTGCAGTAATTGTATTTCTCCATATAGTACGCGTACACGTCGTTGAACATAAAATCAAGCGCCTCCTCCAGCTGAGCGAGGAGCTTATTATCCTTATAATATCTTCCTCCCGGAGTAGCGTAAGCGTATGCCATTTTATTGATATTGGAAAAGTGTGTCGTAACGTCCGCCTCCCGGCCCTTCATTACCTCGGTTTCACTGGCGACATCGTCGTAATGAACGAAAGCCGTTCCTTCCCACAGCGTGTTCCTGCTCGGATTTTCCTCAAGCGTTATCATCGAGCTCATCAGTATCCTGCACTGGTTGTTCAGGGATCTGATGCTTTCCTCAATTGACTCGATATCCGTATTATTGGTTTCCTCGTTTCCGACAAGCAGAAGCCTGATCTGGTCCTTTACCTGCCCGAGATACTTGGGATCGAGCGATTCGAAATCCGTATTCGCGTCTACTCTGAAGCCGTAGTCCTCATACGAGTACAGCTCCGGCAGCTTTCCGGAGCATGAAACCACCGCAGCCGACACGGTAATCATTATCAGAAAAAACGCGAGCAGTCTCAGTCTTTTCATAAGTACAGTTCCTTTCTTTAAAAGAATTATCATTTAGTATTTTATCATTTATTTTCAGCAGTGTCAATACATTTGAAAAAATTGGGAAGGAGCAGATTTTACAAAATTACAGTTTATTTTTTATTGACATTTACTTAAAGAAATGCTATACTTTGCTCATATACCTCCGGAAAGGAAAGCTGAGGCCGATGGAAAATAAATTTACAAGTACCAACGGAATAGATATTTACAGTTATCTGAGTCCTCATATCGGAGCGTTCTCCATATCGCTCTATCTGAGATACGGGCTTCTGTACGAGGGAAAGGACGAAAACGGCTTCGCTCATTTTTTTGAGCATTCGATCTTCCGCAATATCAGTACCCTTCTTGACGGAAAGCTATATGAAACGCTCGACCGAAGCGGTCTCTATTTCAACGCTCATACCTATACCGACTACATTGAGTTCTTCATTACCGGCGCGCCGAAGCATTTCAAGACGGCTGCGGAAATAATATGCCTGACGCTTTCACCTATCGTTATGAAACGGCGCGAGCTTGACACCGAAAGAAGAAGAATAAAGGCGGAAATTCTTGAGGATGACGACGAGGATTCGCTTAACTTCTTTGCTGACGGCATTGTATACGGCGGGACTCCGCTTGCCCGCACCATTTGCGGAAGACCGGCAGACATAGACCGTTACGGAATAAACAGACTCAAGTCCAAACGCGGCGAAATCCTGACAAGGGAAAACATGTTCTTTTACATCGGAGGAAATTTCCCGGAAAACGCACCGCGGATGCTTTCCGATATAGTTTCAGGCTATACGGTATACAGCGGGAAAAGACGGGAAAACTCAGTTCCCATCCCGACGGGCTTTTGCCGCCGAGACTGCGCCGTTGCGGTAAAAAACGCTTCCTCCGCATCGGTATCAATAAGCTTTGATATCCCGCATGAAGGCTTCACCATTCCTGAGGTCTATCTTCTCGACGATATACTTTTCTCAGGACAGAATAATCCGATGTACATGGAGCTTTCCGAAAAAAACGGACTGATTTACGGCTTCACCACAGGTACGGTATGTTACGGAAACCTTTCCGTACTGAACATGACCTATGAAATACAGCATGGCAAGCTCTTAAAAAGCATAGAGCTTGTACTCGGCGTTTTCGCTTCCGTCAAAAAACTCACGGAATACTATCTGCCGCTGGTCAAAACGAAATATACGGAAAATCTGTATACATTGCTTGACGACGCCGGCGATATCAGCAGCGCGTTCGGATATACAAATCATATTCTCGGGTTAGGCTTTTCCACTCTTGAAGAGCGGCAATCAGCCTTTGCCTCCGTAAACGCGCAGAGAATATCCCGGCTCGCCGAAAAAACCATTAAAAGCGACAACCTTGTGATTGCCGTTAAGGGAAACGAAAAAAAGATAGATGTATCCGAAATAAAAAATCTTGCGAGAAAAATTCTTGATGCTCCCTCAAACGCCTGAAAGTAATTCAAATACAAGGAGATAAATAATTTATGAGACCAATGCTTCATCTCACCGCGCCCCGCGGCTGGATAAACGATCCGAACGGACTGGTTTTCAGCGAAGGCAAATATCATTTTTATTATCAGCACAATCCGACAGGAAATAAATGGGGGAATATCCACTGGGGACACGCGGAATCCGCGGATCTTATCAGCTATACCGACACAGGGGACGTACTTTACCCGGACGAAAACGGCCTTATGTACTCCGGTTCCGCTATCATAGACAAAGACGGCCGCGCCGGTTACGGCAAAAATACGCTTCTGTTCTTTTATACCGCAATGGGAAAGCGGGGAGTACAGTGCATGGCCAGCAGCTCTGACGGAAGAACGCTTACAAAACGCGCTGTGGTACTCGATACTATAGAAACCGAAAACCGTGATCCGAAGGTCTTTTATCACCCTGAGAGCGACGCTTTTGTAATGGCTCTTTACCTCACCGGCTTTGAATTTGCTATCCTGCGCTCGCGTGATTGCCTGAGCTGGGAAATAAGTCAGCGTTTTTCTATCGACGGTATGCGGGAATGTCCCGATCTCTTTCGCGTGGGAGAGGATTGGATCTTTTCCAGCGCGCAGGGGTACTATCTTATCGGACAATTCGACGGATACCGATTCACCCCCGTATCGGAGCGCCTCTGCCTCTACCCATACAGCTCAACGCCTTACGCCGCGCAAACTTTTTCCGGCACTGAAGACCGTGTGCTGAGCGTCGCATGGTTCAGCTCCGGCAGTGAATATGAGCCATGGTATGGAATGCTTACGCTCCCCATCGAGCTTACAGTCGCACATACCCCGTTCGGTAAGCGCCTTTCGTGCGCGTTTGCGAAGGAAATAACGCGCAGATTTATCCCCGCAAACGGAAACTCCGGACTCACGGTTAACGAAAACGCGCCGTTTGCTCTTGAGATAGAATGCGACGGAAAAGAAAATGAACTTATGGTCAGCATATGCGGAGCAGACTTGACATTCGATACAAAATACGCAAAACCTCACAAATTTACATTGATCGCCGATTTCGGAGTTATAGAAGCGATCTCGAAGAACGGCACAAATTACACTGTCAAAGCCCTGAACACCGAATCTCTTACCGGTGAAATAAAAATATACGGTTCAGCAAGGGCGAAGCTGTATTACATAAAATAATTGCATAATGCCTCTCGGGGTTTACACTTGATTTAAATTTTATGTTGTATTTATATTGACTTTACATGAAAATTGTGGTATACTATGTAGTATACAATAAACAAAACTCCATCTCTGAACCGCGCTGATTCAGCATTCTGAACAGCAGCCATTTTGATATTATGTTAAAGAAGATAAAAAACGCATTTGAATCCCTGAGCCTCTCAGAAAAATTCTTTTTATTCCTGTCCGCAATTGTGCTGATAGGACTCGGTATTTTCACTTTTACCGAGTCGAACCTGCATTTTAATTCTGATACGGCGACCGCTAATCTGCTCGCGGAGGAAATGGTCAGATCAAAAAGCTTTTTTCCGCCCGATTGGTATTACGCCCAGGATGTATGGGTGATCTTTCTGCATTTACCCATCGCCTTTATGACGCTGTTTTCCGACAATTATCTCGGAATGCATTCGGTCTCAGCGATCATCTTCATCGCGCTTGCCGTGGCATCATGTATCTATCTTTCGCGCAAGGTCTTCAAAAATAACGCCTGGCTGGTCGCGCTTCCGCTATTGTTTTGCGGGCTATCGCTACAGTACAGCGTTGTGGTATTCGGTCAGTGCGCATATATCGTTACGCTAATATACTGCTTTTTTGCTCCGGCTCTTTTTTGCGATAGCGTTGATGAGGAATTCCGGATAAAATCTTATCCGAAGTTCATTTTTCTGCTTCTATTCGTTGTTTTAATGGGACTGACCGGCACGCGCTTTATTCAGGCGGTATCCATTCCTCTGATCGGCGCGACCTTCCTTCTTTATTTGATTAACAATCACGATAAAGAAGTGAAAACGATAAAAAAACCGCTCATAAGCGTTATCGGAAAGCTTATGCTGCTTATCGTCGCGGTCGGACTCGGACTGCTGCTGTTTTTTGTGATTCAGAGCTCTGTAAATTTCATTCAGGGTGATACCGTGATCTTCTTTCTCGCCCCGGATCAGCTTATAGATCAAATATATCATATCCTCATGAGCTTGGCAACGCTGATCGATATCGTTCTTGGAGTACCCTTATTTTCCGTTACCGGTATTATGAATATTCTGAGGTTGTTTACGGCTATTTTATTCCTTATCGTATTTCCGATACTGCAGATAAGAAAATTCAAAGAGGAAAATCACGCTACAAAATTTTTTATACTGTTTGTCGCGGTTCATACCGCGGAAATCGTCATACTTGCCCTGTTTACAGAGATCATAACGGACGCAACGGCAAGATACTGGCTGCCCGTGGAAATAATGCTGCTGTTTCTTTCCGCTCATTATATATACAAATATGTTCTTTCAAAACGCGGTACCCTGATTTCACTTGTTGTGTCTTGTATCGTTGTGGTCTGTGTCGCTCCCGCGACTGTAGATAAGCTGACTTCATTTATCGGTTACAAGGATCAGATGAATGAAAAAACGGCGATTATCGACTTCTTAAAGGAAAACGATCTTGACAGAGGCTACGCGACCTACTGGAACGCGGGAGTATATACCGTCCTGTCAAACGGAGAGATCGAGATCAACAGCGTTATTAACGGTCAGTTAAAACCATACTACTGGCTGAACAGTTCCGCGCGTTACTCAGACGAGGTAAACCCGGGCAAGACCTTTCTGATGCTTACGGAGTCGGAAAATGCGGAATTTCCCGTCGACAGCCTGAAGCTTTTAGGAAAGCCTGAAAAAGTTCTCAACGCCTACGGTTATGTCGTCTATGTATACAACTACAATATCGCCAGAAATAATTTCGCGGGCTTTGACGTCCTCGGTGAATCCCCGGAGCTTACGGAAAGTCTGCAGAATATTCTTTCTCCGCTTACTGATGAATACAAAACCGATAAATTCTTTATTTTCGATGTCAGCAAAAACGGAGTTTATACCTCCGGCCTTCCGGATTTCGACGGAAACGTCTCAGAGTACTCACTGAAAAATATTCTCCTTATACCGTCCGAGAGCGAGGAGTATTTCCCGAAAAAATATCTCTCAGCTTACAGTTATCTGAAGACCGAGAACGGATATAATATTTATATCGGAGAGCTCGCCGCCATCGACACCGTTACCGGACTTCCGGATGAAGGCGTAAGCATAGACCTGCCGTTTTCAAATGACGTTCATACCGTTAACGGAGAGCTTTCGGAAGGAACGTTCATTACTGACGGAACGGACGGCATAAAGCTCTACGGTCCTTACGCCGATACCAGACCCGGGACCTATGAGTTTACACTCCATTACGAGGTAATATCCTCAAACAACGAGGATGTAGGTTGGTTTGACGTCGCTACCTCAAGCGGAAGCGTAGTGCGGGCAAACGCCGCTCTTGATAAAAATGCCGACACCGTTACCTTAACGGTGTCCTTCGGAAAAGAAAACGAAGCTTTTGAATACCGTGTATACACTTCGGAAGGAACTGTTATCAAAATCAAATATATTGAGATGCGCAAGGTATCAGACTGATACGCTCTAAAAGAAAGGATATCATGATAAACTTCAATATACCTCCGTTTACCGGAAAGGAACCGGAATATATTAAGCGGGCAATAGAAAACCGGAAAATCTGCGGCGACGGCGAGTTTACCCGCCTGTGCGACGACTGGCTGACAAAAAATACCGGGTGCTTTCATTCGCTCCTGACTACCTCCTGCACGCACGCGCTTGAGATGGCGGCGATACTTTCGGATATAAAGCCGGGAGATGAGGTAATTATGCCGTCCTACACCTTTGTCTCCACCGCGAACGCTTTTGTTTTACGCGGAGCAAAGATAATTTTCATTGATATACGTCCCGACACCATGAACATCGACGAAAATCTGATAGAACCGGCGGTTACCGAAAAAACGCGCGCCATAGTACCCGTACATTACGCGGGAGTAGGCTGTGAAATGAACAAAATATCCCGGATAGCGGACAAATACGGTCTCGATATCATCGAGGACGCGGCGCAGGGAGTAATGTCTGAATATGCCGGAAAGCCTCTCGGAAGCTTCGGACGTTTCGGCTGCTTCAGCTTTCATGAGACCAAAAATTACTCTATGGGGGAAGGCGGCGCTCTTCTGATAAACGCTCCCGAAGACAAGGAGCGCGCCGAAATCATTCGCGAAAAGGGTACAAACAGGAACAGATTCCTCCGCGGTCAGGTAGATAAATACACCTGGGTGGACAAAGGCTCCTCCTATCTTCCGAGCGAACTGAACGCGGCGTACCTGTACGCTCAGCTTGAGGTAGCAAGCCAAATAAACAACTCGCGCCTGAGCTGCTGGAACAGGTATTATTCTCTTCTCGCTCCGCTTGCGGAAAAGGGGAAAATAGACCTTCCGTTTATCCCCGAAAGCTGTAAGCACAACGCTCATATGTTCTATATAAAAGCCCGCGATATAAATCAGCGAACTGAGCTTATCGCTTTTTTAAAACAGAACGGTATCGGCTCGGCATTTCATTATGTTCCGCTTCATTCCTCGCCGGCAGGCGTCAAATACGGCGCTTTCAACGGAGAGGACGTTTATACCACAAGGGAAAGCGAACGCCTTCTGCGCCTTCCGATGTACTACGGTCTGAAGGATGAGGATATAGATTATATCTGCGATAAAATATCAGAGTTTTACAGATAGGTACGCGTTAAAGTAACATAATAATTATGGATGAGAAAAAACTAAAGAAAAAAATTAAACTAAAGGATATTCTTATCCTGCAGTTTATAATAGTCATATACACGTTTTCAGGCGTCGCCGCGAAATTCGCCTCGGGAAGCTCTTTCCTTTCTTCAGAATTTATTATATTCTACGGAATTGAGATGGTCATACTCGCGCTTTACGCAATCATCTGGCAGCAGATAATTAAAAAATTCGATCTGTCCGTCGCATATGCCAACCGTTCCATAGCAATCTTATGGTCTATGCTCTGGGCGCATCTGATTTTCAGAGAGGAAATCTCTCTTCAAAATATAATCGGAGTTCTGATCGTAATCGCCGGTACGATCATTATTAACAGCGATGATAAATAGATACTTACTGGCGTTACTGCTATCCGTTTTTATATCGGCGTTTTCGCAGATAGTCCTGAAAAAAAGCGCTTCAAGGGAGCATGGCTCTTTAATAAAGGAATATCTTAACCCTTACGTAATAACCGGTTATGCAATGATGGTACTCGCAACACTCTGTACTATATACGCCTACAGCGGTATGCAGTACAAAAACGGTCCGGTTATAGAGTCGTTTGGCTATGTCCTGGTAATGTTTCTCAGCTTTGCTTTTTTCAAAGAGCCTATCACATGGAAAAAAGCGTTCGGCAACGCGCTCGTAATTATAGGAATAATAGTTTTCTATATCTGAATATAAGAAGCGGCGTATGCTTTTGCGCGTTCTGCCATACTGCAAAATACGGAATTATTTTTATGAAAGCGAATTTTAAGCCATTGAAGGCGGTTTTTCATCCGTCTGTGGCGGCAAGGGGTCTAAATGAAAGGTATAATTTTAGCTGGCGGCAGGGGAACACGCCTTTATCCGTCAACCAAAGTAGTCTCAAAACAGCTTTTACCGGTATATGATAAACCGCTTATATATTATCCCCTGTCCGTGCTGCTTCTTGCCGGCATAAACGAAATACTTATAATTTCAACTCCCGAGGACACCCCTAATTACGAAAAGCTCTTTGGAGACGGCTCTGCTCTCGGTCTTCACATCATGTATGAGGTACAGACCGAGCCAAGAGGTCTTGCCGATGCCTTCATTATAGGGAAAAAATTTATCGGCAGCGACAACGTCTGCCTTGTACTCGGCGATAATGTGTTTTACGGGCAGTATTTCACCGGTCTGCTTCGACAAGCCATCTCGTCCATCGAGCGCGGCGGCGCGACAATATTCGGTTATCCCGTGGCTAACCCCAGTGAGTTCGGGGTAGTGGAATTTGACCGTAACAACAATGTCATATCTATAGAGGAAAAGCCTGAACACCCAAAATCCAATTATGCCGTTCCCGGGCTGTATTTTTACGATAATAACGTCGTCGGTATAGCTGAAAGCGTCAGACCCTCAAGCCGGGGTGAGATTGAAATAACGGATATCAACAATTACTATCTGAGCATGGGTAAGCTTAAGGTAACGCTGATGGGCAGGGGAATGGCGTGGTTAGACACCGGTTCTCCAAAAAACATGCTTAAAGCCTCACAGTTTGTACAGACAATACAGGAAATGCAGGGCTTTTACATATCATGCATTGAAGAGCTATCATGGAGGCGGGGTTTTATTGATACCAATCAGCTGCTCCAGCTTGGAAATTCCCTCGGCATGACTGATTACGGAAAATATCTGATTCGATTGGCAAAGTCACATCTTTAGATAATCGGTTATCCGTAAAATAAATAACACGCTAAAATAAAAATCCATTTATAGGGGCGTTTCCGCCTCTTTTCAGACTGTCGAAAACCAGTAAGCACACATAGCAATATACACAAACATGGAAGTCTTATGCGGCGCGATGCGCCGCATTGGGATACCCGTGCACAACGGTTTGCTCCGCCAAAAAATTTATGCGTAAAACCAGCCGTCCTACGCAGAGGATTTGCCCCTTGTGACCCCACCGCCTTTTGAAAAAGGCGGGCGAAAACTTTTTGTGTATTATTTTCTACAGGCTGTAAAGAGGCGTTTACGCCTCTTTTTATTTTTAAAAAACAGCGCCGAAAAAATTTTTGGCGCTGTAATTTATCTTTTCACCCCGCGGTTTTTTGTCCGCGTATTTTTAACGGCAAGCTTCCCAAAAAACGTCTGATGCAGGGACAAATTTATTTTCGCACCGAAACACGGCTATCGAGCGTTTTATTTACATTTTTTCATAGCAAAGAAGAAATAAAATCCCGCGAAAACCTCTCCTTCGCTTCAAAATCCATTGTCTGAGAGTATATTTTTTCCACCTCGGCATGAAGCCGTCTAACGGAGGAATAGTCCGTCTCAAGCTCCTTGAGCGCGGCAGAGCGCAATCGGTTTATCGCGCGGATACGCGGTTTATACGGTCTGAGCGCCTTATCGTTTATAAAGCGGCGCATATTTATAGTCTTTTCCTCATAATCCGACTCGGAACCGATATAAAACACTATATCCTTTTCCGGGTAATAAACGGCATCCGGTTTTTTCGGATAGAACGGGCTGTAGCTTACCATTGCGCGGGTTCCGCGGATATCCGTTTCCTTAAGCAGCTTCTCCAAAAATATTCCGGCGCTTCCGCATACATCAAGAACACTGTAACGTTTTGTAGCTTTTTCGGCATATGTACTAAGCGTTATAAAGCCGTCCGCGCTCACCGAACTGCGTATTCTGAGCTTATGCTCCGCTCCTCTTCCGTTCCCCACGGTATAAGCCGCTCTCTTTACCGCCGTGTCCAGCTTTTCCGGATCCAACGCCTGACCTACCATCTCGCTTATCGTCTTGTCATAGCCTCTGACAGCGTTCATATATGAATACACCGATCCGTACAGCCGGGATTTGCTTTGATTGATCTCTCCAATTTCAGAAACACTTTCCTTTAGCGCTCCGCTGTCCCAGAATTGTCCGAGATCGACCAGATTTTCCTTCGCTCCCGGTATACTTGGGTCATACGTATGCGGAGCGGTACCGTCGATCATTCCAATCGAAAGCTCCGGAACGATGACCCCGTCAAGCGATGTGGGATCAGATGAGCAGAGAAATTCCTCTGACGCATATCCCTTCTCCTTTGCTCTTGCCGAAAACTCTCTCATCAGCCTGCTCTTTCCGGTACCCGGACCGCCTTTTATTATGAAAAGCCGTGACAGCGAGCCAAATATCTCCGGAAAAAAGCTTTTGAAGCCGTCTGCCGTGTTCATAGCGGCAAAATACACACCGCCATGCTCTCTGTTTTCCATAGGCAACACTCCTGATATAAACAAGTACTGTACTATTTGCACAGCCTGTTATATATTATGCTTTTCCCGGATTTTGGTGAGGATTTACGCGGCGTTTCACTCCTTAATATTCACGTAAAATAACCTGAGCTGGCTTTTATGATATCCCCGGATTTGAGCTGTAAAGTGAAGCTAAAAGCTTTTCATATGCGACCCTCGGGCTGCCGTCCGCGATATAAACCGTCCCTCTTCTCAGAAAACCGTTTTTTTCAAGCATCGAACGCATTTTCACGTTCTTTTCATGCGTATCTATCCTGACCGCTTCTCTTCCGAGAGAGCGTGCGTATCTTTCCGCTTCTCCGAGCATTTTCCCCGCAAGCCCCATACGTCTGTATTTTTCGGCAACCGCTACGCGGTGTACGGCTATGTAGCCGTTACTTTTCCATTCTCCGTCAAAAATATCGTCATAAACCGGCTCATATAAAATAAACTTAGCGGTCGCCGCAATCTCTCCGTCGCACTCGATCACGTACGAAGAGCCGTTTTTTACATCGTCAAGAAAGGTATCCATATTCGGACTTCCGTCAAGCCACTGAGGTATACCGCTTTTTCTGAAGTCCTCCCGAGCAAAATCATATATTTTGCTTACCGCCTCCGCGTCCCTCTCTGTAGAAGACCTGAACACCCAAATTTTATCGCCATCCATCTTAAATTTCCTTTTTAAATTTTAATACTATATTCTCAATGCGCTTCATAAGCATTTCGCAGCTAAATTATACCACATTGAATTCACAATGTCAAGTTTTCATATCGAACAAAAAAGCGTTCTGAAACCATTTTCAGAATGGCACAGAATGTCGAAAAATGAGTAAGCACATTGCAATATGCACAAACGTGGAAGTATGCGGCGCGGTACGCCGCATTGGGATACCCGTGCACAACGCTTCCCGTTGTGTCAGCGACGATTCTCCACCGTAAGATGTCCCACGGGACATTTTAATTACCACATGTCGCCGTAGGCGACTAAAAAACCGTTTTGATCGGTTTTTTATAGATACGAAAAATTTTTGTGTCTTGCAAAGCAAAATAAAAAGCGTTCAGCTTTTTAGAAAATTTAAGCGTGAAACCAGCTGTATTCTGATGCGATGCAATATATTTTTCACGCTATGCACTTTTTGGGGAAAAATTTCGCCCTCCGCAGAGGATGACAGGGGCTTTGCCCTTTGACCAAAAACTTTTTGTGTATTATTTTTTGGCGAATTGGCTTTTTTCTACCGCTGAACCGTTCTTTCAGTTTCACAACTAAAAAACCAGCCTTGTTCCTTATTTTTTAAGGAACAAAGCCGGCTTGTAGCAGCAACCGCCAAAGCTGATTTAAAATATAGCTTTGGCGGTTGCTTTTTTGTTTGAATAATACATGCTTTTGTTTAGCTTTCTACAAAGTACAGTTTACAAGGGACTACACAGGGTAACGGTCTGACGGGAGGATTACCGCCCGTCAGATTTTCCATGTAATGTTCAAGCTGTCGCTTGTGGCGGCAACGGTGGTAATCATCAAATCCACC